>JAMDEM010000189.1 GCA_023486985.1 Bacillota bacterium | reverse complement strand
GAATTGTTTTGGCAGTTTTTATAACCTTTGAAAACTCCTCAATTGTTTGAGGTCCTATATCCACGCCAATCCAGCCGTCCGGAATATTCTTTGCCGAGACCACTTTATATGGAACCCGGTCTTCTACCTTCTCTGCCACCACTATATCCAAAGGCAGTTTTATCTCAACTTTTCTTGCCTTTGCCTCGATAAGAGTCGAGCTTGCAAGATCTTCTTTTTCATCAAGAAGAGAATTGCCTATTGGATAGCCCTGCACTTTAAGAAAAGTAAAAGCCATCCCGCCGCCGATTAAAATTGCATCAACCTTGGAAAGGAGATTTCTTATGACTCCGATTTTATCGCTTACCTTTGCGCCGCCCAAAATTGCAACAAAAGGTTTGCGGGGGCTTTCCATCGCTTTGCCCAGATACTCAATCTCCTTCTCCATCAGGAATCCCGCAACGGCAGTCAGAAACTTTGCAACTCCGGCAGTTGAAGCATGAGCCCGGTGGGCTGTTCCAAATGCATCATTAACATAGATATCTCCGTGCCTTGCAAGGCTTCTGGCAAAGTCCTCATTATTTTCTTCTTCTCCCGGATAGAACCTCAGGTTTTCAAGAAGAATCACATCGCCGGGAACGGCTTTAGAGATTACATCATCTACATCAGGACCGATGCAGTCATTCATCATCTTTACCGGCTTGCCGAGCAATTCCGAAAGTCTTACCGACACAGGTTTTAAGCTGTATTTGTCAACAACTTTCCCGTCAGGCCTGCCCAGATGACTCATGAGAATTAAAATTGCATTTTTCTCCAGGATGTATCTTATCGTCGGCAGGGTGGCGCGTATCCTTGAATCATCAGTTATCCTGCCGTCTTTCATGGGTACGTTAAAATCAACCCTCATGAGAACACGCTTCCCGCCCATTTCCACATCCCTTACTGTTGCCTTATCCATAAAACCCACCCCCATTGCTTTATTATTTTCAAACTACTGCCACTGCAGGCTACGCCGTAGAGGCAGTGTGAGAAAACAAGCTTGCCTTATTTAACTTTCACTTCCTCGCGGCTGGACTTCTTAATCATGTAAGCTGCAAGGTCTGCAACTCTGCATGAATAACCCCATTCGTTGTCATACCAGGCAATCACCTTAACCAAATTTCCTCCTGTAACCATGGTGGAAAGTCCATCCACAATGGAAGAAGCCGGATTGCCCCTGAAATCGGTTGATACCAGCTCTTCATCCGTATATTCCAGAATTCCTTTCATCTTTCCATTCGCAGCTTCTTTAAGCGCTTTATTTACGTCCTCCGCGGTAGTGGACTTTTCAAGTTCTCCCACAAAATCCACAATGGATACTGTGGGAGTTGGTACTCTTAAAGAAAAGCCATCAAACTTTCCCTTTAATTCCGGAATTACAAGCGCCACTGCTTTAGCCGCCCCGGTAGTGGTTGGAATAATATTCAAGCCTGCAGAGCGGGCGCGTCTTAAATCCTTATGTGGAAGGTCTAAAATTCTCTGGTCATTTGTATAAGAATGAATTGTAGTCATTAATCCTCTTTTAACCACAAATTTGTCATGGAGGACTTTTACAACCGGTGCAAGACAATTTGTAGTGCATGAAGCATTGGAAACAATCTTGTGTTTTGACGGATCAAACTTATCCTCGTTTACTCCAAGAACTATCGTTATATCCTCATTCTTGGCTGGAGCGGTGATGATTACCATTTCGGCTCCAGCATCAATATGAGCTTTTGCTTTAACTGCATCTGTAAAGACGCCGGAAGACTCAATTACAAGCTTTACTCCAAGGTCTTTCCAGGGAAGCTGAGCGGGGTCTTTTACGCAGAGAATCTTGATTTTTTTGCCATTTATTATAATTGAATCGTCAGTTGATTCCACCGTTCCTTTAAAAGTACCGTAGGTTGAATCATGTTTGAAAAGATGAGCGTTTGTTTTTGCATCTGTTATATCGTTTACGGCTATAACTTCTGCCTCGGGATAATGCTCCAAAATTGCCTTTAATGTCTGCCTTCCAACTCTTCCAAATCCATTAATTCCTACCTTCATGTTATTTCACTCCTTATTTTGTTTTTTAATTTCTTCTGCTATTTCTTCTATCCTTGCCAGACGGTGGCTCACTGATGATTTTGAAAGCTCCGGTTTAAACTTCATTCCAAGTTCCTTAAAGCTTATATCTGGAAATTTCAATCTTATTTTTGCAATTTCCTTAAGCCCAATTGGAAGTCCTTCCAATTGTGAATTCTTTTTGAGAAGCCTTATCAGTAAAACCTGCCTTGCCCCTGCTTTTGCAACCTTGTCAAGGTTCGCAGTCTCGCAGTTTACCATTCTGTGAATTTCATTTTTTGTTTCCTTTAAAGCCCTTACCTCTTCAAATCTTAACTGGGCATGATAAGCTCCCATTAGATTTAAGATTTTTACAATATCATCAGCTTTCTTAAGGTACAGGCAATAATGGTTTCTTCTGAAAGTTAACGCCGGACTCAATCCCATACTCCTGATAACCTTTTGCATATTCATTGCAAGAGCTTTTTCCTTAACAGCCCATTCCATGTGGTATGATTTGTGCGGTGAATTGAGGGACCCAACTGAAAGAAAAGCACCGCCTATAAAGCTTCTTTTACAGCAGGATTTCCAAACTATTTCTTCTTTTATTCCGGATACACGGCTCCTGATTCCAACTTCTCTAAGAAGCTGTGTAAAATCTTTATTTTCTTCGATTGTTATTTTGTATAAAGTGTCTTTTTTAAAACGCCTGCTTTTTTCCACTTTCCAGTGAACCACAAGAGAAAAAGACTCTTTTAAAAGCCTTAGAATCAGCCTTGCTTCAGATGCAAGAGCAGTTGATATTGTAAAAGGTTTCTTTTCCGGCTCTTTTTCAAAGAGCAATACCGCGGTAAGAAACGCAATCCTGCAACACTTATTCACCGGTATAATATGAGTGAGCTCCTCTTTAGCCTCCTGGGAAAAGGCCAAATACCTTACACCTCTTCCCCTGTTGCTATCACTTCATTCTTGCTTAGAATTGCTAATCCGCTTACTTTACAATCCTGTTCCAGCTTCACAAGTATTACGCCCTGAGTACCTCTTCCCATAGATGATATTCCTTCTATTTCAATCCTTATAATATTCCCATCGGAAGTTGTAAGAATTATCTCCTCCTCCGGATTAATAACTTTTGCTCCAACAACTTCTCCGTTTTTAGCCGTAACCTTCAAGGTTTTGACCCCCACTCCGCCCCTTGATTGCAGCCTGTAATCTACAAGAGTGGTTCTTTTTCCGTAGCCGTTTTCCGTCACCACAAGCAGTTGTTTGCCTTCCGTGAGATAATCCATAGACACAACTTCGTCTCCCGTTCTCAGCCTGATGCCTCTCACGCCTCTGGTCATCCTGCCGGTGGGTCTTACTTCCTCTTCAGGAAATCTTATTGACATGCCCTTTTTTGAAATCAAAATGATTTCCTGCTTGCCGGAAGTAAGCTGGACTCCTACAAGCTCGTCTCCTTCATCAAGCTTTATGGCATAAATTCCGCCTTTTCTGATGTTGGCATATCCCTTGAGAGCGGTTTTGTTCGCTATGCCGTTCTTTGTTGCCATAAAAAGGAATTTATCGGATTCAAAATCCTTAACTGTGAAAACGGCACTTCTCTTCTTCCCCTGTTCAATAGGAATAAGGTTGGCAATATGAGTCCCCTTTGCCTGCCTCGAAGCTTCGGGAACTTCATAAACCTTAACTCTATAAACTCTTGCCCGGTTGGTAAAGAAGAGAAGAAAATGATGGGTGGTTGTCACAAAAATATGGTCAAGGAAATCTTCTTCTTCCTTCATCGTAACGCCCATAATTCCCCTGCCGCCTCTTTTTTGAGACTTATAAGTGCTTGAAGGCAGTCTCTTTATGTAATTAGAATGAGTGATTGTTATTGCCACTTCTTCTTCGGGAATGAGGTCTTCCATTTCAAACTCTACGCCCTCTTCCAGGAGAATCTGGCTTCTTCTTTTATCGCCGTATTTTTTCTTAATCTCAATAAGTTCGTCTTTGATAACGGCAAGAATTTTCTGCTCCGAGGCAAGAAGATCTTGCAATGATGCAATTGTTTTCATCAACTGTCCGTATTCTTCCTGAATCTTCTGGCGTTCAAGACCCGTAAGCCTTTGCAGTCTCATCTCAAGAATTGCCTGAGCCTGGACTTCGCTTAACTTGAATTTTTTAACCAGTGCTTCCCTTGCTTCGTCAACCTTCTGGGATTTTCTTATTGTCTCTATAACTGCGTCAATGTTATCCAGGGCAATCTGCAAGCCTTCAAGGATATGTGCCCTGTCTTTTGCTTTTCTTAAATCAAATTCAGCTCTTCTGCGTACTATGATTCTTCTGTGTTTTAAAAACTCTTCCAGGCATTGCTTAAGCGTAAGAACTCTGGGAACCCCGTCCACAAGAGCAAGCATGATAACGCCGAAATTTGTCTGCAGGTCGCTTCTTTTATAAAGCTGGTTTAACACGACCTGGGGATTGGCATGAGCCTGAAGCTCAATTACTATTCTCATGCCGTTTCTATCGGATTCATCTCTTAAGTCTGAAATTCCCTTTATTCTTTTATCATTAACTGCAGATGCAATGTGCTGAAGAAGGTTAGATTCTTTTACCTGGTACGGAATCTCATTGATAATTATTGTGTGCCTGTGTCCTTTTGTTTCTTCAATCGTTGCTTTTGCTCTCATTGTAACAGAGCCCCTGCCAGTCAGGTGAGCCTGTTTTGCACCTTCAAGTCCCATTATATTTGCGCCGGTGGGAAAATCAGGAGCAGGAATAATCTTTAACAGTTCCTCGCCGGTAGTTTCAGGCTTGTCAATCAGTTTTATTACGCCGTCCACCACCTCGGAAAGATTATGAGGCGGGATATTGGTTGCCATTCCCACCGCTATTCCAGAAGAACCGTTTACAATAAGGTTTGGATATTTCCCCGGAAGAACAACCGGCTCTTTATGGGAATTGTCAAAGTTGGGTCTGAAATCAACTGTCTCTTTGTCAAGGTCATCAAGAAGCTCAGTGGCAATGCGGGACATTCTTGCTTCTGTGTAACGGTAAGCCGCTGGAGGATCTCCGTCCACCGAACCAAAGTTCCCGTGCCCCTCGACAAGGGTGCTTCTCATATTGAAATCCTGCGCCATCCTGACCAGAGAATCATAAACCGCCACATCCCCGTGAGGATGATATTTTCCTATCACATCACCCACAATGGTGGCTGATTTCTTGAAAGGCTTATCCGGCGTAAGACCCTGGTTGTTCATTGAATAAAGAATTCTTCGGTGAACAGGCTTTAAGCCGTCTCTTACATCAGGAAGCGCTCTGGATACTATGACGCTCATAGCGTAATCCAGATAAGATTCCTTCATTTCGTCTTCAATTGGAGCCATTATTACTCTGTCTGTAGTTGGTGTCATTTAATCAGTATCTCCTCAATTATTGCTTTTTTTCAAATCAATGACGAACTTATATATCAAGATTCTTAACTTCTCTTGCATATTCCTGAATAAACTCTTTTCTTGGTTCAACCTTGTCGCCCATTAATTTGGTAAATAAATCTTCGGCTTCCACCGCATCTTCCATGGTGACTTTCCGCAAAACTCTCGTTGCAGGATCCATGGTTGTATTCCATAACTGATGGGCGTCCATTTCTCCAAGACCTTTATATCTTTGCACAACCACCCCGTCCGTGCCCATCTCTTTTACATATTTTTCCATCTCGTCATCATTATATGCGTATTTTTCATTCTTGCCTTTTTTTACCTGAAAAAGAGGAGGCTGGGCAATGTAAATATTTCCGTTCTGAAGAAGACCGTTCATGCGCCGGAAAAAGAAAGTCAGAAGAAGAGTTCTTATGTGAGCTCCGTCCACATCAGCATCCGTCATGAGTATCACCTTGTGGTATCTTAATTTTTCAAGTTTAAAGTCATCCTTAAAACCTGTGCCCAGGGCGGTTATCATGATTCTTATTTCTTCGTTGCCCAGAATTTTGTCGGAACTTGCTTTTTCCACATTAAGAATCTTTCCTTTAAGAGGAAGTATTGCCTGGAAATGCCTGTCTCTTCCCATCTTCGCACTTCCTCCGGCGGAGTCTCCTTCAACAAGATAAATCTCGCATTTGGAGGCATCCCTCTCGGAGCAGTCGGCAAGCTTGCCCGGAAGATTCGAAGATTCCAGGGCTCCCTTCCTCCTGACTGCCTCTCTTGCCTTTCTTGCGGCTTCCCGCGCTCTTAAAGCATTCAGGGATTTCTCTATCACATTCCTTGCGGCTGTCGGATTTTCCTCAAGAAAAGTTGAAAGCTTCTGGTCGGTAATTGATTCAACAATTGATTTTACTTCCGCATTGCCAAGTTTTGTTTTTGTCTGTCCTTCAAACTGCGGATTTTGAAGCTTTACACTGATGACAGCGGTAAGACCTTCTCTTACGTCATCTCCGCTTAAACTTTGATCGGCATCCTTGATAAGGTTTCTTTTTTTTGCATAATTGTTAATTGAGCGGGTCAAAGCGGCTTTAAATCCTGTAAGATGGGTTCCGCCTTCAATATTGTTGATGTTGTTGGTAAAAACATGAATGTTTTCAAGATAGCTGGAATTATACTGTATAGCTATATCAACTTTTACTTCATCTTTTTCTCCTTTGATTTCAATAGGGTCGTCATTAAGAACATCTTTATTGTGATTCAGGTGTTTCACAAATTGAGCGATGCCGCCATCGTAACGGAATTCATGCTTCTTTTTGTGCTTCAGGTCGTTGATTATTATATTTATGCCGGGATTAAGGAAAGCAAGCTCTCTTAACCGCTGGCTTAGAAGGTCAAAGCTGAATTCAGTTGTTTCTTCAAATATTTGAGGGTCGGGCTTAAATGTAACTTTTGTTCCGGTGGACTCGGATTCCCCTATCTCCTTAAGCTCCCCTGCCGGCTCTCCCCGTTCATATTTCTGACGGTAAATTTTCCCGTTTCTTTTTATTTCAACTTCAAGCCATTCTGAAAGCGCATTCACAACCGAAATGCCTACCCCGTGCAAGCCTCCAGTTTCTTTGTATCCTTCCCCGCCGAACTTTCCCCCGGCGTGAAGCGTGGTCATCACGACCTCAACAGCAGGCTTATCAAGCCCTGCGATTTTCCCCACCGGGATTCCCCTGCCGTCGTCAGTTATTGTGATAGAATCATTCTCGTTAATTTCCACATCTATATTCCTGCATGCTCCGGCAAGAACTTCATCAATGGAATTATCCACCACTTCAAATACCAGATGATGAAGCCCCCGGCTGGATGTAGTTCCGATATACATTGCCGGGCGCATCCGCACGGCTTCGAGACCTTCAAGAACCTGAATGTCTTCAGCGCCGTATGACAGTGTGCTTTCTGTTTCGTTGACTTCAGTGCCGTTTTTCATTGATTGCTAGAACTCCTCTTCCTTGATTTCCTTTTTTGTTTTAATTCTTTCCCATATTAACGCTATAACGCCGCCCAGGATTCCGCCCGCAATTATCCCGAATAAAAACCCGAAGAATCCCATAACACCCGCGGGGCTGTTATACTTCTCAGCATACTTAAGCCCGAGAAAAATCCCTCCTGTTCCAAAAATTAAAGCGCCCGCCAGAATAAAAGTGATGCATCCGGCAAAACAGCCTTTCTCAATCCGGGTCTCCCTAAGCAATTTAGGCTTTCACCTCTTGAACAGAAAACAATGAAACTCCCTCTTGAGAGATTTTTGCCATTTCTTCCGGCGATGAGCTTTCCGTGTAAACCCTTACAATGGGCTCTGTGCCTGAAGGCCTCATAAGAATCCAGCTTCCATCTTCAAGAATGAATTTTACTCCGTCTATTTTTTCTGTTTTTTCAACTTTTTTGCCTGCCACGCTCTCCCATGGATTTTTTTCCAGCTCTGTAAAAACTTTCTTTTTCAGCTCATCGGGTGCGTGAATATCAACCCTCTGGCTGTAAGCAGGTCCATATTTTTTCATTATATCGTTGTAAAGAACACCAAGACTTTTTCCTTCAATGGCTCTCATCTCGGCAATGAGGCTGACGGCAAGAATCCCGTCCTTTTCAGGAATGTGCCCTTTTATGGAAAAACCGCCGCTTTCCTCTCCGCCCATAATGCAGCCCTTTTCCCTTATAGCCTCGCCGATATATTTAAATCCCACCGGGTATTCAAAAACTTCCATGTCGTTTGCTTTAGCAATCCTGTCCAGGAGATGGGTCGTTGCCACTGTTCGCGCAACAGGACCTTTCCACTTGTAATTTTTTATCAAGTGCACAAGAAGAAGGGAAAGAACCTGGTTGGCATTAATATATGTCCCGTCAAAATCAACCACGCCGAACCTGTCTGCATCGCCGTCCGTGGCTAAGCCAAGATGGGCTTTCCCTTTAACCGCCTCGGTAAGAGGAACAAGATTTACCCCTATCGGCTCGGGATTAAGCCCTCCGAAATACGGGTCAGTCTCGCCGTGAATCATTTGTGCGTCACAGACCTGAGCTAAAATGCTTTTAAGGTATTTTCTTCCCGTGGCATAAAGGGGGTCCAGAATTATTTTCAGCTTGCCCTTCTTTATTGCATTCAAATTAATTATGCTGCTTACCTGCTTAATATAAGGGGCTGACGGGTCAAATCTTGTTATCAGTTTTTGTTTTTCCGCCTCACCAGCCGGCATAATATTTATATCTTTTTCAGTGATTCTGCTGATTTCCTGTTCAATGACTCCGGTAATATCAGGCATTGCCGGACCAGCATAGCGGGGGATGAATTTCATTCCGTTATAAATTGAAGGATTGTGGCTGGCGGTAAACATTATCGCCCCTGCCGTCTTTTTATCTTTTACCGAAAAAGCCACAACAGGCGTGGGAGCATCCTCTATGGTAAGATAGACGGGGATGCCGTTGGCGGCGCATACCGTTGCCGCTGCAAGAGCAAACTTATCGGAGAAGAACCTTGTGTCATAGCCGATTACAAGCCCCTTCTTCGGGTCTTCTTTTGCTTTAACATAGTTACAGATAGCCTGGGATACAATCCTGACATTTGAGAAAATAAAATCCTCGCACATCACGGCTCTCCAGCCGTCTGTGCCAAAGGAAATTTTGCTCATAAAAAAAGCCCCCTATCAGTATGTATATATAATTAGCCGGGAAGCCTTGATTTTCCTGCTGGAAGGTTAATCCGGGAAGGATAAATATTGCCTGTTTTTTGGGTCAAAAATGCTGTTTCCTGTCAGTCATTCATGCAGCCGTAATGGCACCAACGAGCGCCTTGTCATTCTGAAGCGTTGCGAAGAATCTCGGTTTATTGCAGTGGTCGAGTTTGCTCGACATATTTGTAGGGGTTCAATTTATTGAACCCGATAAAAATAGCTGGTTTGATTTTTTAACTCCCCCCCCTCTTTAACAAGGGTACT
>JAMDEM010000087.1 GCA_023486985.1 Bacillota bacterium | reverse complement strand
AGAACTGGATGCAAAAATAAGAACCAGGCTTAAATTTTCCTGTTTGGCAACTTCTTCCACTGATTTCTTTACGCCGTTCATAAGCGGCTCAAGAGTTTTGTTTTTCTCTTCTTCAAAAGCCATTGCATACTGCTGGGCAAGTTTTTGTCTGTCTTTTTCCGTTTTAAGCGTTCTTATTTTTGCATCCAGTTCTTTTAACATATCGTCGCGCATTTTTTGTATTTTATTTTTTGCCTTTGTAAACACCTCAAGCTGTAATACCACGGTTTGATCAAAATAACCGATGGGACTGCCCGGAAAGGTCACTACATCGGGAGGAGTTATATTCTTCTCATTTTGAAAAACTTTTATTACTTCAGGTGCTTGATCAGGAACTCCGCAGACAACTATATTCTTATCAAGAATGACTGTCATCTTTTTTGACTTAGCTACTCTGGCAATTGCTGCCTCAACCCTTGCATTAAGAGGATTAAGAGTCTTATTCCGGGTCATGTCATACTCCTGCTTGTACTTTAAAAGAAGACGGCCCTGTTCCTCCCTGCTTTTTCCTGCTCCCTCTTTTTCAAGTTTTTGACGAAGTTCCTGATCAAGCCTGGCAAGATTCTCATAGGCTTTTTTAAATTCTTCCGTGCTGTCAATTGATGCCTTGCTAATGGAGCCGACGGGCGTGTAAATCCAGCCCATCTTTACCATGTAGTTTCTTCCAAAAAAATAAAAGCTTATTGAAAGAGCCAGAACAACAAGCAGGATTATAAGCCCCAGAACCTGCTTTCCTTTAAGAAATCCCTTACTGCTTTTCAATTCAATTCCTCCTGTTTTTAAAAAGTCTGACCTATGCCAAGAGTGGTTTTTGCGCCCTGGGATCCCACAGCGTAGTCAAGCCTGATGGTGCCAAGTCCCAGGGAGGGCACAACAAGCCTCAAGCCTGCTCCCACGTCCTTGTGCAGAAATGCACTCTGCCCTGAAAACCAGGCATTGCCTGCATCGGCAAAGACGGCTCCTTCAAGCAACTTTATCTTGCCTATGGGGAATCTGAATTCCGCATTAAGAACAACCATCCTTGTGCCAAAAAACGAGTTCTCAGTGTATCCTCTGATTGTATCAGTTCCGCCCACGTAAAAATTTTCTGTTACCGGGCCAAAGCCGCTGACCCAGCCTCCCCATGCTCTTAGAGCAAGCGTTTTCTGCTTTTTAAAAGGTATATATTTTCTTATTTCTAAAACGTACTTGCTGTAATCAAATGACCCCTTTAAGATTGAGCCTCCGGCTTTCATTACAGAGCCGTTGATAAAAGCTCCGCTGTATGGCTTAAAGACATCGTCTCTTGTATCATATAGAGCCGCCAGACCTATTGCGTTAAGGGAACCGCTTCCAAGCCCGATGGGCACAAAAGCGGAGTTGGAATTCACACTGTTATCAATTTTTTCTCTTTTAACAGTTAAATATGCTCTCCAATCCTCGGTTAAAAGCTTGCCGTAAGTAACGCTTGCACCGCCTACATGGTTATTATAAAGGGCATACTGAACAGGATCCGTGCCCTGCACCGGCTGCTGCAATCCGCTGATTGTACTGTTGTAAACGGAAAATCCGATTGAATCCTGTTTTTTGTTAAAAGCAGGGTCAAAATACGAAAAGCTCACAACATCAATGTTTACACCTCTCTGCCACTGGAAGCTGGCGCTCTGACCCTTGCCTTTAAGGTTTCTTTCACTTAGAGATATCGCTCCGGTAAGTCCCGGCTGAAGAGCTCCGCCGCCGCCGCCCGTCCAGCCCAGACCAAGAGTTGCCAGGCCTGTTTTCTGCTCCTTGACTTTCCAGACAAGAATTACCTGCCCGGGCTTTGTGCCCGCTTCCGGCTCCACATCCACTTTTTCAAAATAGCCTAGATTATTAAGCCTCTCAATGTCTTTCTGGAGCTTCTTCTTCTTAAGCACTTCACCAATCTTGGTTCGCACATTCCTGAGGACAACGTACTCCTTTGTCTTTGTATTGCCCTCAACTCTCATTCCTTCAACTTTGACTTCGATTATGCTGATGGTCACAACACCCTGCTGGTCAATGTTTCCTCTTATTGTATCAAGGATATAATCTTTGTCTTCATATTGTTTTGCTATGGATGAATAATCATCCCTTAATGTCTTTTGATTAAAAAGCTGGCCCACCGAAGTTTTTAAAAGTTTTCTTAAATCCTGATCTTTATAAACCGTATTTCCGGTCATCTTCACTTCCTTGACTACCACGCCGTCCTGAACTGTAAGAGTCAAAACACCGCCTTCAGTTGATAGATCTGTAACATGAGAGGGCTTCATAAGATAGCCCAGCGTCTCATCATAATACTTGTTTATCTCATCAATATCGGCATAAAGAGTCCTCATGTTGAGGATTTTGCCTTCGGCTGTTTCCATCAAAGACCTTATCTTATCCGTTGGAACAATCTTGTTTCCCTTAATAACTATCTGCTTTGTCACGGGATTTTCAAGAACTTTATAAACTATTTTAACTCCTGTTGCATAATACTGGGTATCAACTTTCACATCAGTAAAATAGCCCGTATCATAAATTGCCTGAACATCCCTTCTTAGCTTCGGCTCAAGAAGAGGGTCCCCAACTTTCAAGCTGATAACTTTTAAAACTTCCTCAGTGGGAACCAGTTGATTGCCCTCAACCGCAATTGCAGTAATTCTCATCTGCCTCTCTTCATCTTCCGGCGAAGGAGACGGTGAAGGAGTCTGAGCCGGCTTGGCTTCAGCCGGAGATGTAGATGGAGATGGAGTTGCGGTTGCCGCGGGAACCGGAGTTTTAACCGGAGCTGGAGTAGCAGCCATCGGCGGCTTGGGAGTGCTTTTTGCCACAGGCTTTTCTTTTGTTGAACCAGCAGGCGGTGCTGCATAAATACTTACCGGAAAAAGTAAAGTAATAAGAAATATTGCAATGTATAAGATGCTTCGTCTAGTCATTGAAAACCTCCATCAGTAAAATCTTTATATATCTTAAATAATAACAGGAGGCTTTTCAGCCTCTCAAGAAGATAATCTCCCTTGAAAATTAGTCTCCTTTATTTTGCGATAGGAAATCCCCGCAGTCTTGCTGCAGGGTAGTTTATTTCGACGGCTGGCATAATAATCCTTCAAATTAAAAATTGTATCTTGCCTGAATTGAGAAGTAATAATTGCCCCTTTCATCCATGCTTATCTTTAAAAGCATCCTTCTTTGAAATCTATATTCTATTCCGTAAAGCCTTCGCACTTCTCCCTGCCCTGTATAAACCCGGGTGTAGGTGACAAGAAACTTTTGAAATACGTCAAGAGCTTTTGCAAGCGTAAACGCATAGTATCCCGGCAGTGTGTACTCAAAAGTGATATCGTCTAAGGCAAAAGCTTTTCCCACTGCAGCGGTAAAGGGCTCAACCAGATAACTTGCCAGTATGTTGCTTATAGGCCTCCCCCAGTCAACCGATGTGACTGATGTGCCTGTATAAGTTCCGCTGGGAGGTGTAACAGGGATTGGAAGCACCTGGGGACCGAGAAGGTAAACTATCTCACTCGGCGCATGGGGCGGATCTGAAGAAAGAGTATATTTGGGATTATCAAGGCCTCCCGTAAGATCAACATAAACATGAGTGCCTGACACCAATGTTTCTCCTTCAATCTCCACAGCAGGCATAAAACTCGAACTTCCGTCAAAATAAGCAATACCTTTGTTTAATTTAAAAGTCCCGCTTAAAAACCTGAATGTTCCTTTGGAAAGCTCAATCTCTCCTTTTAATCCTGGATGCGGCCAGTTCCCCAAAACTTTCATATCTCCAGCGATATTCACGGAAGAGTTGAGAATTTTTATCCATACATCTTTATCAGCATGAAGATTCAAATCAAGAAAAGCTACGGACTTAAAGTAATGAGTGCCGGCAGTTTCTGCCGTTAAATCCGGCAGTTTAGGTATGGTAATATTTGAATCTCTGATTCTTATATCGCCTATTATCGAGGGGCTTTGCATTGTTCCTTCAATCCGGACACCGCTGGTTAAGCGGCCATCGAAATATTTAGAAGCCGAAATCAAAGCATCATTAGAGGTAAATCTTAAATTAAAATCAGATAAATTAAAATTGCTGATACCTGCAGTTCCCGAAATTTTGAAAGAACCCGTATCAGCCCTGCCGCTTAAGTCCTCAATATTTATTACCTTGCCTGACACGATAGCATTTAAATTTATATCATTGATTGGATTCCTTAAGGCTTCAAGCTGAACATATCCTTTCTTTATCTGCACACTGCCTTCCGTGTTAATATCTCCAATCAAGCCCGTAAGCCGAATTTGCGCTTTGAGGCTTCCGGATGATTCCTTTACCACCGGTCCGAATAGATTAAAAATGGAAAGATCATCTTCGGAAATAGAAGTTTTTATGTCCATTGGAGCCGGGCTTTCAACTTTATTATCCTTCAGATGAAGGGGCATAACGCCTGAAATGGACGCAAGATGCTTGCCTCTTTTTAACTGAAAGTCCTGAAGGTTGACTGTTCCGGCTGAAGCACTCAATCGTCCGGTTAATGAATCAAAGGGAATAATTCCCAGCCGTCCGTCGGTAATTAACAATTTAGAATCAAAATTTGGCTTACTGGTCTCGCCCGATGAATCCATTTCCATGCTTAAATTTCCTCCAAGAAATAAAAGCTGGGGAATAAAGGAATGAAGAACTGCCATGTTAAAATTTTCTGCTCTTATTTTTAATTTATTATCACCTTTCATCTCCAGTTTTCCCTGTATCCGGGCACTGGAATCTCTCCCTTGAAGTAAAAATTCCTGAACATTCACTGCATTTTCATTAAACTCCATTTTTGCATCTATAAGAGAAAGCGGGATTCCGGAAATCAATGCATCCGTCATTCGGGCATCAAGGTTAAAGCGGGGTTTTCTCATGTTTCCTTCCAGAGTCAATTCCCCATTGACGGTTCCGTAAATGGTTTTTTTAAATGGGTGGTCTAAGACTGAAAAAATCTTATTAATGTTTCCTCCTGATACTTTTGCCATCAAAGCAAATTCAGGCGGATAATTTACCGGGAATTTTACACTGCCGTCAAGACGGTAGGAAGAGTCCCCCTCGACCAGAATAAAAGGCTGAAAAGAAAGGGTTCTTCCACTGTAAAGAAGATTTCCCTGAACCACGTCAAAATGTTCGTTTCTCATCAAAACATCTTCAGCCAGAAAATTCAAAGCTGCCCGCGGATTACGGCGGCTGCCGCTTATCTTTATCAGCAGGTCTCCTTTGCCCTCGATTCTTCCCAGATAAGGACCTGGAAAATCAAGATCGTTCAGAGGAAAATCAAGGCTTCTAAAATTAAATTTCATTGTGCCGTTCGAGAAAATTTCTCCATCACCTGTCAGCGCTGCATCCCTGATCCTTATTTTCATGGAATCAAGAAAGAGATTTTTTTTCTGGGACCGGAAAACCGCTTCAACTAAATTAAAATACTGTCTCCCGACCAGAAGATTTGAAACTGCCACTTTGCCGTTAATCAGCGGGCTTTCAGAGGTTCCCTGAACCATCAAATCTCCATCAAGAGTCCCTTGCGCCTGTATGCCATTCAAAAAGGTAAATGCAGTTAAAAAATTAATATCAATTTTTTTTGTAGAAGCCGACAGATTTAATATTGCCCTGGTGCCGAAAAACACGGCTCCATTTACTGAAAGAGCTCCCAGTCCCTGATAAAAGTTAAAAGGCTTAAAGGACAATTCCCTTTTATCCAGAGAAATTTTCCCGTTTGCGGAAAACAAGCGGTTATTTAAAATTCCCTCCCAAACGGAAATTTCGCCATCCAATTTGGGGTCATTCATGCTTCCACTTATCACTGATTTTATAAAAGCACTTCCCTTTATATTTTCAAATCCTGTGCCTTTTATAAAATTCCTAGCATTGAAATTTGCATACTTTAAATTATTTACAAGCTGATCCAGGTTTAAATTTTTTCCTTCAATGGAAACTTTTATTCTCCCTCCTGAGCTCACCGTTCCATTGGCATAAATGCTTCCGCTTAAGCCTGATACAGCAATATCATTAAAAGTTAAACCAGTGGGAGAAAAGGCAATGTTTGCGAAAATTTTACTTACAGGAAATCCATAAGCCGAAGCTTTTTCAGCAGAAAAAGAAGCGTCAATATTGCCGTTTTTGCCTTTTCCAAAAATTAATCCTGTGCCTGTAAATTTTCCTTTAAGGTGTGCATCTGATAGAAACGGCGTGCTGATATTTCCTGCAGCAATGTCCTCTGCATCAAAAAAGGTCAGATACCTGGAATTCTTAAGATTAACGCCTCCTGAAAACATAAGCGTTCCTGCGCCGATTCCGGAATAAAAATTAAAATGAAGAAGCCCGGCGGGGTTTTTCTTAAGATTAAAGACAATTTCGCCTTTTCCTTTTGCGGGGAAATAGTCAAGAACAGGTAATAATTCTTTCATGTCCTTAAAATCCATTGAGGGCGAATATCCAGCCATGGCAAGCTCACCTGTTTTATCAAGCCTTCCATCTCCAAGGAGCGTCAGGTGTCCCCTGCCAATATCTATTCTCAAGGGCCCTGCAGCAAAATCTTTCTCGCCCAGATAAAAATTAAAAGACGATAACGCTGCGCTCGTCTTTCCAGAGAACAGGCGCCCGGAGTCAATATGCCCTGCCAGTAAAGGCTTTGAAATCTTTCCCTGAATCAAAGCAGAACCATTCAATGCAAGTTCCGGATTAGAGCCGCCGGCTGAATAAGGAGAAATAAATTTATATCTATCAAACCTGACAGGAATAAGAAAAGAATCTTTCTTTAAATCAATAAAGCCGGCGCCGGCAGAAATTTTCCCTTCTTTCTCAACAAAAGAATTGCCCAGCCAGACAATGCCCCCTCCGGCAATAAAAGAAGCTTGAGCTCTGGAAAAATTCTGATTTAAAAAAGCGCCGTGGCTGATGCTGGCTTTTCCAAAAAGGTAGGGATTATTAAGATAGCCCATGGCTGTTATGTCTAAATCAAGGCTGCCTTTCGCATTTTTGAAAATATTCATCTCTTCAACGCTAGCCAAGCGGCTGTTTAAGGATAAAATCACCCACGGCTTGTCTTTGAGCATAATCCAGCCTTTTGCACTGATAAAACCTCTCTCAATGGCTGCACTGAAGCTTTTAACTTGAATTGCATTTTCTGCAACAAAGAAATCCAGCCTGCCTTCAAAAAAACTTTTCCCGGCGATGGAGAAAGCATGCGACTGAACTTGCCCCGATATCTGCAGGTTAAGAGCCGGACCTTCAATGTTTACTATTCCACTGCATATGCCCGAAATCCCCAGCCCTTTCGGCAGTAACGGCTTCACTAAAGCTGCGTCAACCGAGGGAATTTTTACTTTAATGCTTAAATAAGGGTCAAGGAAATTAAAAATCCTGCCCCGGGTGGTTAACGGCCAGCCGTGATACTGTCCTTTCAGTCTTTCTGTATATACAAGAGAATTGGCGATATTAAGGCGGCCGTAAATATGATTGAAATTTTCGGGGAATTCCTTTATTTTAAAGGCTGCGTTTCCAACATCAAGCGAACCGGTAAAATCAAGTGAATTAAGTGTCTGAAAAAGCGGCAAATCAGCATTTCCATAAAAACTAAGATTTAAATCTCCCCGTCCAGCTTTGAGAATAAAACCCGGATTTTTAAGAAGATAATTTCCCAGTCCCGCAAGATTAATGTTCTTTCCTTCAAAATTAGCTCTAAATCCATAAGCATAAACACTTCCGTCAAGATTAATAGGTGATTCCCTGAATTTTTGTCCTTCTTCGGCTGAAAAATGAAAACGCATGACACCGTTTGAATCCGTTGTTAAATTTCCCTGAATATTGTTTACACTGCTCTTAAAGGCGAAGCGATCGTCATTAACAGTAAAACTTCCCGACTCAATCTTTATGTTTCCCCTGAATGGTTTAGCAGGCTTTTGATGGGCGCCGATAACCGGCTTTTTCGTTACAAGTTCGGCTGCATTCCAAGCACCGCTGCTATCATATTTTATACTGGCAGCGGGTTCCCTGATTTCAAGATTTTTAACTGATGAAGCCGCGCCGTTAAGAATAAAATCCTTAAGGCTGTAGCTGATTAAAATGGATTTTGCATAAAAAACCTGATCACCCGAGCGGGTGGATATTTTAAACTCGGGAATAAAAATTTCATGAAGGCTTATGCTTATTTTTCCTGTTTCAATCCGGCCGTTTACCAGACCGGACAGCATTCCAACAAGGATGCTGTTTAAAAAAGAGAGAAAAAGAAAGGTCAGTATTAAAAGCGATAAGAAAATCGCTAGAGTTATCTTCAGAATTTTTTTTCTTCGGGATCCTTGCATTGTTATAATGCTAGACTTTTAGCATTTCTGCCTGTCCTGTGCCTATTGCAACACATGATATCGGGTCATCTGCCACTCTTACCGGCATGCCTGTTGCCTTGCTAAGCAGTTGATCCAGTCCTCTTAAAAGCGAACCTCCTCCGGTAAGAACTATTCCGCGCTCAATTATATCGGCGGCAAGCTCGGGAGGAGTTCTTTCAAGAACGCTCTTAACGGCTTCAACTATAGCGCTTAAAGGTTCCTCCAGTGCATCTCTTGTTTCTTCGGAATTTATTGAGATAGTCTTGGGCAGGCCGTTAATCAAATCTCTTCCTCTTATGTCCATGATAAGAGGGTCCTGCTGGGGGAAAGCCGAGCCTATTTTTATCTTTATATCCTCGGCAGTCCGCTCTCCTATCATAAGATTATAATTTTTTCTCACATATCTTACTATAGCTTCATCCATCTTATTTCCGGCAACTCTTATTGATTCGGAAACAACAATTCCGCCAAGCGAAATTACCGCAACATCAGAAGTGCCTCCGCCTATATCAACAACCATATTGCCGCCTGGCTCTTCAACCGAAAGACCGGCGCCGATTGCCGCCGCCATGGGCTCTTCAATCAGAAAGGCTCTTTTTGCTCCGGCTGAAAGAGCAGCTTCGATGACTGCCCTCTTTTCCACCGAAGTAACCTCAGCCGGCACGCATATCATCACCGAGGGTCTGAAAAGCCTTCTTCTGCCGCAGACCCGGTTTATGAAATACTTTAGCATTGCCTCGGTTACTTCATAATCGGCAATAACTCCGTCTCTCATAGGCCTTATGGCAACGATATTTGCCGGAGTTTTTCCAAGCATCTGCCTTGCCTGCTCCCCCACGGCAAGAATCCGGTCGGTATTCTTATCTATTGCCACCACCGATGGCTCTCTTAAAACAATGCCCTTGCCCTTTACATAAACAAGGACGCTGGCTGTTCCCAGGTCTATCCCAATATGCATATCAAGCATCTCCCTTTAAATTCTTTTTATATCAGCTCCAAGGGACTGCAGCCTCTCCTCGATTTTCTCATATCCCCTGTCAATATAATCAATGCCGCTGGCTTCTGTTTTAACGGTGGCGGACGGAACAAGCATTATCGAGGAAACAATATTTGACGGCCGTTTTAATTATGTTG
>JAMDEM010000184.1 GCA_023486985.1 Bacillota bacterium | reverse complement strand
GCAGAGAATGAAAGCGACATTGAGAAAGCTTCAAGATTTGTTACCGAATCATCAGGAATAAAAGAAAATTTTCACCTAAGGATATTCAGCAACAGCGGAAAGATAGTTTATGACTCGTTTGAAAGAATTCCTGTTAAGGATAAAAAGGAAAAAATGGTGGAGGCGGAGGCTCTTCCTGCTATAAACGGAGCGGAAAAAAACTGGTTTTCCATGTCGGGCAGCCAGAGATACCTTCACACCACAGTCCCCATAAGACGTTATAACAAAATTATCGGCGGGATTGACGCCGAAGCGTCGCTGCGTCAGATTGATGATGGTTTCAAAGTTATGAGAAAATATTTTTTCATCGCTTTCTTTTTCTCTTTGATTGTGGCGCTGGTTATTGCCGTATTCTTCACCCAGAGCCTTATTAAACCCGTTTTTGGAATCAGAGATGCAGCCGTAAAAATTGCAGCCGGTGAATTTTCCACCAGGGTTAAGCCTTACGGAAGTGATGAAATAGGACAGTTATCAAATACAATTAATTACATGGCAGAACAGCTTGAGCGCCATATCAGAATAATTACCGAGGAAAAAAGCAAGATGAATGCCCTTCTTTCCGCAATGGTGGACGGCGTGATAGCAGTGGACCTGGACGGGAAAGTTACTTTTATCAACACGGTGGCGGCAGGAATCATTAAAAAATATCTCCAGTCTGCTCTTGAAATTCCTTTCATAGACATGGTTTCCAACGAAGAGGTTCTTTCCCTTTACCGTCAAAGCCTTGAGCAGAAAACGATTCTCAGCAAAGAGATAAACATATCGGGGGCAATTTATATTATTTTTGTTGTGCCTTTCTCCGGGCAGGAAAAAAAACAGCAGGGCTCGATGATTATTTTCAGGGATGTAACGGAGTTAAGGAAGCTGGAAATTGCAAGGTCTCAATTTTTAAGCAGCGTGTCGCATGAGTTAAGGACGCCCCTTACCATCATCAAGGGATTTGTGATGACACTGATTGATACCCCTGAGATTGATGAAGAAACGAAGAGATCCCTTGAGCTTATAAATCAGGAAACTGACAGGCTGACGCGCCTTGTGGATGACCTGCTGGAACTTTCGCGCCTGCGCAGCAAGAAATTTTCTCTTCAGCTTTACTGGAATGACCCGGCGGAAATCCTTCAGGAGACAGTGCAGCAGCTGCTTCCGCAGGCTAAGCGCTATCAGATAGAATTGACTCTTGACTGCCCGGCAAGCATGCAGAATATCCTTATGGACCCGGACAGGATAAAACAGGTATTGATAAATCTTATTGATAATGCTTTCAAGTTTACGCCCGCCGGAGGGAAGGTGGAAGTTAAATCCACAAGCGATACAGGTCTCCTTAAAATAGAAGTTTCCGACACAGGAATAGGGATTCCGGAAAATGAGATTCCCATGCTTTTTGAACGATTCTTCAGAAGTAAAAGCCAGTATACGCGCAGAGTACAGGGTTCAGGGCTTGGTCTGGCGATTGTAAAGGAAATTGTTGAGGCTCATCATGGAACGGTTTCAGTTGCAAGCAAGATGGGACAGGGCGCTTCATTCATAATAAGCATCCCTATGCAATATAAAGAAGGCTAACAATTAACAATTGGGGTCAGGTCTTGAAATATAACAAATGTAATATTTGGGGTCAGGTCTCAATTATCAGTTAGAATCTTAAAAGGGCTTGCATTAAAAAATTCGATTTAATATAATCTGCTTATGGCTAGACCTTTACGTTTAGAATTTCCCGGAGCGGTTTATCATATAACCTCCAGAGGAAATGAGAAAAAAAATATATTTGTGGATGATTATGACAGAAAGCGGTTTCTGGCTGTTTTGGCTTCTGTAGTCGAAAAATTCAATTGGCTTTGCCATGCTTATTGCTTGATGGACAACCACTATCATGTGGTAATCGAAACTGTTGAGGGCAACATGTCTAGAGGCATGAGACAGCTTAATGGAGTATATACCCAGTTTTTCAATAAAAAACATAACAGGGTTGGGCACTTGTTCCAGGGAAGATATAAGGCAATACTGGTAGAGAAGGATAGTTATTTATTAGCTCTCTGCAGATATATAGTTTTAAATCCTGTAAGAGCTGGTTTTATAAAAATACCAAACGAATGGCAATGGAGTAGTTATGGAGACACATCTGAAGAGACAAATCAGCATTCTTTTTTAACAATAGATTGGATACTATCCCAATTTGGAATAAATATGCTTGAAGCTAAGGCCAAATATAAAAAGTTTGTTTTGGAAGGAGTAAAGGATGACTTTTCATTGGGAATTCTAAAAGGACAGATTTTTTTAGGCAAAGATGGTTTTGCAGGTGCGTTTAAAAAATTATTGGAGAGTACGGAAAGTCTGGAGGAAGTGCCAAAAATTCAAAGATATGCAGCAAGGCTTCCTCTTGAAGAAATATTTAAAAAAGAAAATCTTAGAAATAAAAGGCTTAAGGACAAAGCTATTTATGAAGCATATGCTTACAATGGTTATAAGTTAAAAGAAATTGCTGATTACATAGGGGTCCATTATACAAGTATAAGCAGGGCAATTAAAAGGGTCGAGGCTGAAAAGCACAACGAGACCTGACCCCACATATTACATTTGTTATATTGCAAGACCTGACCCCAATTTTTTGGAGGATGTATGAAGTACGATCATATTGCTATAGAGAAAAAGTGGAGAACAATATGGGAGGAGAGAGGAGCGCATAAGACTCCTGACTCATCTCCTAAAACAAAACATTATTGCCTTGATATGTTTCCTTATCCAAGCGGCGAAGGGCTTCACGTGGGACACTGGAGAGGATACGTTCTTTCCGATGTCTGGTCAAGATATATGAAGCTTAAAGGCTATAATGTTCTTCATCCCATGGGCTGGGATGCCTTCGGACTTCCGGCGGAAAATGCCGCCATCCAGAAGGGGCTTCATCCCGGGGAAAGCACGCGCAGAAATATAGCCAACATGAAGCGCCAGCTTCATGAAATAGGCGCCATGTATGACTGGGACAGGGAGGTTAATTCAAGCGCTCCCGATTATTACAAATGGACTCAGTGGTTTTTTCTTCAGTTATATAAAAAGGGGCTTGCATACAAAAAAGAAGCTCCCATAAACTGGTGCCCTTCATGTGCAACAGGTCTTGCCGACGAAGAAGTTGTGGCGGGAAAATGCGAACGCTGCGGCACCGAAGTTACCAAAAAATATCTTTCCCAGTGGTTTATAAAGATTGTGGAATATGCCCAGAGGCTTCTTGATGATCTTGAAGGTCTTGACTGGCCCGAGAAAGTTAAGATTATGCAGGCTAACTGGATTGGAAGAAGCGAAGGCGCTGAAGTTGTTTTCAAAGTTGACGGCTCAGGTGATGAAATAACAATCTTTACCACCAGACCTGATACTTTATTTGGCGCAACTTATATGGTTCTTGCGCCCGAGCATCCGTTTGTTGGGAAGCTTGCTTCCAAAGAAAAAAGAGCTGAAGTGGATGAGTATGTAAAAAAGGTTCAGAAAGAAAGCGAGATGGAGAGGCTTGCCGAAAAAGAAAAGACAGGCGTCTTTATCGGGGCATATGCAATCAATCCTGTAAACAATCAAAAGATTCCCATCTGGATATCCGACTATGTCCTTCTTTCCTACGGCACCGGCGCCATCATGGCTGTGCCGGCTCATGATACAAGGGATTGGGAATTTGCCACAAAGTTTCATCTTTCGATTGTAAAAGTAATACAGCCGCCGGAAGGAGAGACTGGGCTGGGGGAGGCTTATACCGGCGAAGGCACAATGTTAAACTCGGCTCAATTTAACGGACTTCCTTCCAGAGAGGGCTATGAAAAGATTGTCCGGTGGCTTGAAGAAAAAAGCCTGGCAAAGAAAAAAATAAATTATAAATTAAGGGATTGGCTTATCTCACGGCAGAGATACTGGGGCGCGCCCATTCCAATTATTTACTGCAATGATTGCGGAACTCTTCCTGTTCCCGAAGAAGACCTTCCCGTCCTTCTGCCGCATGTTGAAAAATATCAGCCCACCGGTACAGGAGCATCACCTCTGGCGGCGATTCCAGAGTTTGTAAATACAAAGTGCCCGAAATGCGGCAAAGAAGCAAAAAGGGATACCGATACGCTTTCCCAGTGGATCTGTTCATCATGGTATTACTGCAGGTATGCCTCACCAAAGAATGATAAAGTTGTATTTGAAAAAGATAAAGTAAAATGCTGGCTTCCTGTGGATCTTTATGTGGGTGGAATAGAGCATGCGGTTTTACATCTTCTTTATTCAAGATTCTTTACCAAATTCATGTATGATATAGGGCTTGTGGAATTTAAAGAGCCTTTCAATAGACTATTTAATCAGGGCATGATATGCAAGGTAAGCGAATTCAGCGGCAAGCTTGAGAAGATGTCCAAGTCAAAAGGTAACATTGTAAATCCTGATGTGCTGGTGAACCGGTTTGGAAGCGACAGCCTCAGGGCTTATGAGCTCTTTATCGGTCCTCCCGAACTTGATTCGGAATGGAATGATTCGGGCATTGAAGGAGTTTACAGGTGGGTAAAAAGAGTTTGGACACTTGTCAGCGAGGGAAAATTTCCCCCTGAAAGGGAAGAATCGTCCGAAGTCCTGCGGTGGATTCATAAGAGCATAAAGAAAATTACCGATGACATGGAAAGGTTGCATTTAAACACTATTGTCAGCACTCTTATGGAGCTTACCAATTTTCTTGTAAATTATGACAGGGAAAATCCCGGCAAACTTTCCATTAAAAGCGTTGAAAATCTTCTTATCATGACCGCTCCGGTAGTTCCTCACCTCTCGGAGGAACTCTGGGAGATAACCGGGCACAAGGGCAGTATTTTTGAAGCGTCATGGATAAATTATGATACTTCCTACATAAAAGAGGAAGAAATTCTCATTGTGGTTCAGGTTGACGGAAAAGTAAGAGACAAAGTTACAGTGGCAGTTGATACGGCAAAAGAAGAGATTGAAAAAATCGTTCTTTCAAGGGATAAGATAAAATCGTTTATAGACAATAAAAAAGTCAAACAGGTAATTCATGTTCCCGGAAAGCTTGTGAATGTAGTGCTGGAGAAGAAGTAGCGTCCTGTGTTCCCCCTCTCTTAGGGAACGGATGTGCAGCGCCCGTTCCCCGAACGGGCATTTATTCGCAGACCAAGGTCTGCCACTACTGTTGCAGGTGTAGTGGCAAAGCTTGCTTTGCTTTTATCTTCCCCCCTTTGCTAAAGAGGGGCAGGGGAGTTGCGAAAATAACCCCACCTAACCTCCCCTTAATTTAAGGGGAGGGATAAGCGATGTCCCCTCTTCCCTGCGGGGAGAGGGATAGGGTGAGTGGGTTTAATCATTTCTTTTCAGGCTTTAGAGCCCTCATTTCCATGTCGCTTATCAGGCATTTGGGATTTGTTTTTAAGAGGTTTACTATTAAGTCTGCCACATCTTCTGCTTCAAGTTTCCAGGAATCTTTCTCATATGGTGTTCTTCCAAAGCCTGTGTTGACAGAGCCTGGAGAAATTGTGGAAACTTTTATGCCGTACGAGCGCACTTCCAGCATCAAAGATTCGGAAAAACCCACTACACCGAATTTTGAAGCACAGTAAGCAGACCTTCCGGCAAGGCCGGTTTTGCCGGCTAAAGATGCGATGTTAATAATATAGCCGTCCTGCTGTTCAATCATCACCGGGAGGACGGCTTTGCAGCAGTTAAAGACTCCGGTAAGATTTGTGCCGATGACGTCTTCCCATTCTTTTATGTCAAAATCTGTGACATTACCGAATCTGCCTACGCCGGCACAGTTTACTAAAAAGTCAATCCGGCCGTATCTTTCTCTTGCTATCCTTATCATATTTTCGGCCGATTCAAATTTTCTTACGTCAACCTTGATGCCGACTGCTTCGCCGCCGGCAGAATTTATCTCCCGGATGGTCTTTTCTATATCTGCTTCCGTGCGTGCGGCTGCGGCAACTTTTACACCTTCGGCTCCGAGAAGAAGGGATGCTGCTTTTCCTATGCCGCTTCCCGCGCCTGTAACTATGGCAATTTTATTTTCGAGCTTATTAAAAATCACAGGCTTCACGCCCTTGAAATAATGCGAGAAAACAAGCTTGCTTATTTTTTATCGCTTGCATGAGTTTCACCTTCCAGCCTGTGAAGCGCTTTGGTTAAAATATCAATGTAATCTTTTTGCTTCTGCTTTTTAGCAAGGTCCAGCGCTTTTTTTGCCTGTTTTTTTGCTTCCTTTAGCATTCCAAGTTTTTCCATAACTGAAACAAGATTTGTATGGGCGGGGAGAAGATCGGGATCTTCTTCTACTGCAAGCTTAAATTCCTCCAGGGCTTCTTTCATCTCTGAGCGCTGGAAAAAGGCAAGCCCGATGTTAAAGTGAGCTTCGGCATAAGTTGGATTTATTTTAAGGGCTTCCTTCCACTCTGTCATTGCCTCGTCAAGCCTGTTCTGCCGGGCATAGACAATGCCGAGATTGTTTTTTGCGTAATAATCGCGCGGGTCAAGTGATAAAGCTTTTCTAAAAGCATCTGCTGCTTCGGGAAGTTTTTTAAGATAAGTATAGGCAAGACCCATATTATTGTAAGTATAAGGATCTCTTGATTCAACATTAAGCGCTTTTTCATACTGCTCTATTGCCAGTTCTGCTTTTCCAAGGGCGTTATAGGCAAGTCCAAGGTTGTTTAAGGCAAAGGTGTCTTTTGGATTTACCTTTAAGGCTTTTAAATATTGCTCAACCGCTTCCTCCATTTTTCCGGTCTGCGCAAGGCATAGTCCGAGATTGTTTAGGGCATATGAATCCCCGGCATTTATTTCAAGAGCTTTTTTAAAGTATTCCATAGCTTCTTTAAACTTTGCCTGGGAGCTGTAGCAGAAGCCGAGATTGTTGTAAGCGGCAAGGTTGCTGCTGTCAATTTTGATAGCTTCAGTAAAGTATTCTATTGCTTTTTGCAGATTCCCCATCTTGCTGTGGCAAAGACCGAGGTTGTTAAGAACAAAAGTGTCACGAGGATTTGTTTCGTAAGCTCTTGCAAATACTTCCACCGCATCGTGGAATCTATTTTGAGACATTAAAGCCCTGCCGAGATTGTTAAGAACATAGATGTCGGTGGAATTTATCTCCAGAGCCTTTTTAAACTCTGAAACAGCTTCGTCCACTTTTCCCATTCTGAAATGAATCATGCCAATGTTGTTTATGGCAAAAACATCATCAGGATTAGTTTTAAGGACTGCCTGGAAATGGCTGATAGCTTCATCCCAGCGGGATTCCCGGGCAAGAAGCCTGCCAAGGTTGTTTCTGGCATAAGTATCGCCCGGATCTATTTCAAGAGCTTTTTTGAATTCTTCAAAAGCTTCCTGATAAAGATATTTTCTTTCATACACTCTTCCAAGATTGTTATGGGCATAAAGGTCGTCAGGATCTATTTCCAGTGCCTTCTTAAATTCATTTATGGCTTCATCAAGCCTTCCCAGGCGGGTGAATAAAAGTCCAAGGTTGTTATGTGAATAAACATCTGAGGGATTACAGCGTATTGATTCTTTATATTCCTCAAGGGCTTCGTCCAGTTTGTTTAACCTGAAATAAACGAGGCCAAGATTATAGTGAGCCTGTCCGTAATCAGGGTTTATTTCAATAGCTTTCTGCCAGTTTCTTACCGCTTCGTCAAGATCTCCGTTCCTGGCATGTATGAGGCCCAGATTGTTGTAAGAGTAAAAATCATCATCATTGATTTTAAGAGCTTTTTCATAAACATCCCGGGCTTCATCAAGTTTCCCCTGTGAAAGATATGCCATTCCAAGCATGTAGTGGACAGTGGGGTGGGCGGGAGAAAGTTCGAGAACCTTTTTCCATTCCTTGCTGGCAAGACCTATTTCGCCTATCTGGGCATAGGCGGTGCCAAGCTCAAAGCGGGCATTAACATCATCCGGATCGTTGCGTAGCCTTTCTTTTAACTGCTCAATAACCACCGAGTGGTTACCTGTTTCTTTTTCCAAAAGAAACCTCCCTCTCGATGAATTCCAAACTTTTGGAAAAAATTCGTGAAAAAGCTTTTTAAATCCTGCAAAAGCAGAGTTTTGGAAAGTTTGATTTCCTTTTGTTGAGATATTAAGGAGAGCATATTATAGTTTACATCACTACTATTGGGTCATGCGTCATTGTAGTGGCAAAGCTTGCTTTGCTTTTTTATGGAGAGCAAGCTCTCCCACTACCTTGGAATTGCCGTGCCCTTCAGGCTCGCATAACAAATAAAGTGTAAATTATTTCATGCTCTCATTAATAAGCAGATTATTTATTCAGGTTTTTGGCAATTTGCCAGCGCGCGGGTTTGATTTTGCGATTGAAAACTCTGCAGTCTAAATTTTTTCGCTCTGCTCAAATCCATCCTTGAAATCAGGGTTTTGCGGAACATTCTAGTCTCGCATCCCGCTTGCCAAGAAGTTCCAGCCAAAACCCGTGCTCTTGCTACGCAAGTCCTCCCTTTTCGGTTGGAACGCACCTTTGCTGCAGAGTATCGTGCCTGCAAAACAAGCTTTGCTTATTAAAGGAGTATGCATGAAATAATCAGGAGGAGAATTAACATCCCCTCCTGATTAAAAAGAGTTAGCATGCCTTCTTAGTTATTGAATATCTTCCATATGAATAGGTTTTGAGAGATCATAATTTTTATGTTTGATATCATAAGTTTTTTCAAGAGTTTGTCCCTCATGTTCTAACTTTTTTGATGCCAAGTATCCATCCACAGAATTATAGAGAGTGTATAAGCCACTAAGGGCTGGAATCGCCAGAAGAGGAGCTGGCAGGGCAAATGCCGTGATAAGATATGCCGATGTCAAGGTAAAACCAGAGCCGCCTATCAAGTTAAGCACACCGCTTTTCTTTTTCCACGAAGCTATCAACTGTGTAAGATATATTCTCTTTTTAACAGCCGACCGAACACCCGCTTCGACTTTACCGCCCTGTTTTAGCAAATCCTTAGTTTCTTGTCTGAGGAACGGATTTTCTTTGTCTTCATATGCCGCATCTGAAATAGGAAGCTCTTTCTTTGGCCATGTAGATTCGTTTTTCCAGTCTTCCACCGTTCTTATTATGCTGCCTTGATTATTTATCTTCATATTCAGCACCTCCGGATATATTTTAAAATTATTATATAAGTTAAAGTGTCTAGTCTGTTGGACACTTTGCCGTATTTTATGTTAAAAATTTGTTAACATTTGTCACGATTGGAGAATACGATTTTTCAAATAAGTTTATCATTGACTTAAGAATTTTTAATTTTTTGGCAGGGCGAGGAAATATTAATTTCACCTAAAAATGAATTAATTAAAGTAAGAGGATGCACCCGGAGTGCTTCGCCTAAAGCTATAAATGTAGTAAGCCGCGCCTGACGAACATCCCCGCTGAGCAGATTGTAAAGTTCCGCCCGTGAAATTTTAGCGCGCCGGGCAAGCTCGGCTTTTGATATTCCTAAGGCTTCGGCTCGTTCATTGATAAACTCGGATAATTCTATAACTCCCATAAAATCCTGCCTTATTGTATTTTGAGATTTCCCACCAT
>JAMDEM010000123.1 GCA_023486985.1 Bacillota bacterium | reverse complement strand
ATTTCAATATGCGCTCCCCTGGAAAAGTTTAAAAATAAAGTCAGAGTCAGCGGCGGGGCATTAAAGCCTTTTGAAATTACCGTTCCCGGGGATATTTCTTCGGCTGCTTTTTTTATGGCGGCAGCTTCAATAATTAAAGGTTCACGGATAGAAATTGCCGGAGTTGGCGTAAATCCCACAAGAGCCGGCATTTTAAAGGTCCTTGAATCAATGGGAGCGCATATTGAAATAAAGAATGCAGCCGGTTTTGAATTGGGTGAACCGGCTGCAGATATAATCGTAGAGTCTAGCGAACTTTCGGGAATTAAAGTTCCTCCTGATTTGATTCCCGAGATGATAGATGAACTTCCCGTTCTTGCTGTTGCTGCAACTCAGGCAGAGGGAGAGACAGTGGTTACAGGCGCATCGGAACTCAGAGTTAAGGAAACTGACAGAATAAAGGCAACGGTTGGGCAGTTAAAAAGGATGGGTGCGGATATCGAAGAGCTTCCGGACGGGTTTGTAGTAAGAGGTCCGGTTTCCTTAAAAGGAGCAGAAGTTGAAAGTTTTAAAGACCACAGGATGGCAATGTCTCTTGCTGTGGCAGGAATTACTGCAGAAGGAGAAACTATCATCGCTGATGCGGAATGTGTGGATATATCATTTCCTGGATTCTGGGAGATACTGGAGAGATTATGAAAGAAGAAGATGTAAAAATTTTTGGTCTTCTCGGCTATCCACTGGAGCATAGCATATCCTCTATTTTTTTTAATTATATTTTTGAAAAATTAAAACTTCCTTACGGCTATTTCTTATTTCCGGTAAAGCCTTCCAATCTTTCCTCTTCCCTGAATAAACTGAAAGCCATTGGATTTGCCGGAGTCAATGTTACAATACCCCACAAAGAAAAAATAATCAGGTTCCTGGACATTCTTTCTCCTGAAGCTGAGGCAATTGGCGCGGTAAATACCGTTATAGCAGGCGCTGACGGCAGGTTAACCGGCGGCAATACGGACAGCGGCGGCTTTATAAATGCATGGAAAAAAGAAGCAGGAGAAAAAATACAGGGCAGGAGCTTTGTAATTCTTGGTGCAGGCGGAGCGGCAAGGGCTGTTATCTATGGATTATGCAAAGAAGGGGCGGGCAGAATTTTAATTTTTTGCCGTCATTTCGCAAAGGGACTGAAAATTGAAAAGTTGATGACGGAAAAATTCAAAAAAACGGAATTTAAAAGTTTTAATATAAATGATGAAAAACTTTCTTCATTTTTATCGGAAAAAGCAGCTTTGATAAATACCACTCCGGTCGGGATGCATCCCGATACTAAAAATATTCCTGTTAGTATAAGAGGTTTAAGGAAAGGCTCCATAGTATATGATTTAATATATAATCCTGAAAAAACACTTTTACTGAAAAAAGCAAAATCAATGGGTGCAAAAACTTTTTCCGGACTGACCATGCTTCTGGAACAGGCAGGGTTGTCTTATCACCTCTGGACGGGAAGGAAACTGCCTGACGATTTAGTAAGGGAAGCAGGAAAGTTTGCCGGAAGGTTTCTATAATAAGGGAGGCTCATATGATTAGATTTTTAAGCGCCGGTGAATCCCACGGCTGGGGCATTTCGTCAATAATTGAAGGCATGCCTGCGGGTATGCCTTTATCTGAAAATGATATAGATAAAGACCTGAAGCGGCGCATGGCAGGTTATGGAAGAAGCGAGAGGATGAAGATAGAAAGCGACACCGCCCAGATTGTTTCGGGTCTTTATAAGGGAAAAACAACAGGTTCCCCCCTTGCCATTTTGATTAGAAACGTGGACAGCCGCGATTTAAGTGACCCTGACGCACATCCCTTTCTGATTCCCCGGCCTGGTCATGCGGATCTTGCCGGCTCGCTTAAATATAATCATACGGATATGAGAGCGGTCTCTGAACGGACAAGTGCCCGGGAAACTGCAGGAAGGGTTGCCGTGGGCGCTGTAATGAAAAGGCTTTTATCTTATTTTAATATTGAATTTATTGGCTTTGTTGTTGATATTGGAGGAATGAAGGTAAAAACCGGCAGGGAGAAAATATCCGACATACGAGAAGCTGTGGAGATTTCCACTATAAGATGCCCTGATATAAGAGCGGAAGAGAAGATTCGTTCTTTAATCGAGGAAACCTCCGCAGAAGGGGATTCCCTTGGGGGAATTTTTACGGTGGTAATTGAGGGGGTTCCTCCGGGGCTTGGAAGTTTTGCCCACTGGGATAGAAAGCTTGACGCAAGGCTGGCAGCGGCTTTGATGAGTATTCCTGCTGTCAAAGGAGTGGAAATCGGAGAAGGTTTTCACCAGGCGGGAATGCCGGGTTCAAAAGTTCACGATGAGATTTACTGGCAGGAAGGTTTTAAAAGAAAAACCAACCGGGCTGGAGGCTTGGAAGGCGGAGTTTCCAACGGCGAACCGATAATATTGAGGGCAGTGATGAAGCCCATTCCAACCATCAAGAAGCCTCTTAATTCAGTAAACATTGCCACAAAGGAAGCTGCAAAATCACAGTACCAAAGGGCTGATGTCTGCGCCGTGCCGGCGGCAAGCGTTATAGGCGAAGCGGTATGCGCATGGGCAATAGCCGAAGCTTTTCTTGAAAAATTCTGCCCGGATACTTTATCGGATTTGAAAGATTCCTACAGCCATTATATGAAAAGGATAAAAGAATTTTAATGGCAATAAAGATGAATTTATACCTTGCAGGCTTCATGGGGACAGGCAAATCCACCATAGGCAAGGAGCTTGCTAAACTTCTGGGAAGGCAGTTTATTGATATGGACAGCCTTCTTGAAAAGAAGTTAGGCATGACTGTAAAAGAAGTGTTTGAGAAAAATGGAGAAGTATTTTTTCGTCAGGAGGAAAAAATACTTGCCATAGAGCTTTCCGCCACGGCAAATAAAATAGTTGCCTGCGGAGGCGGGACGATTTTAGATACTGATGTTTATAAAGCTTTTTCAAAATCAGGACTTGTTATATGTCTTTTTACTGACAAGGATCAATTGATACAGCGTCTTGAAAGAACTTCAAAAAGGCCCCTTCTCCAGGGAGCTCCGGTTGAGGAAAAAGTGGATGAACTCTTAAAGGAGCGCGCAAAAATTTATGAGAAAATAACCATCAGGGTAAATACTACCGACCTTACGCCGAAAGATGCGGCAAAAAAGATTGTGGATTTGCTTAAAACAAGACAGAGGATTTTAGACAAACTCCAAAGCCAGTATATTGTGATAAGTTAAGGAACCCCTCACCTTAACCTCTCCCCAGCGGTGAGAGGATGTCTAGTAGGTTTCCTCTCCCCTCCTGGGAGAGGAAAAAATCAAAATCCCCTCGCCCCAAAAGGGAGAGGGATAGGGTGAGGGGGTATAAGGAAGGTCCTATGAAAATTATTAAAATTCATCAAAACGATATAAACAGCAGGCTTCATATAGGCTCCGGCATACTATCGCGTGCCGGCAGGATTTTAAATGAAGCCGGTATTGATAGGGCATTGATTATAACTGGCAGCCTGGTGAAAAATAAATTTGGACACATTCTTGAGAAAAGTTTAGCTGAGAAAAAAATACATCATAAGTTTCATACTGTTCCTGAAGGAGAAGAATATAAGAATTTAAGGACTGTTCAGGACATTTATGATTCTCTTGTGTCTTTTAACGCAGACAGAAAAACCTGTATAATTGCTTTTGGCGGCGGGGTGGTTGGGGATACGGCAGGCTTTGCCGCTGCAACATTTATGAGAGGCATTCCTCTTGCAATTATTCCCACAACTTTACTTGCTCAGGTTGACAGTTCTATAGGCGGTAAAGTAGGTGTTGACCTTCCGGGAGGAAAAAATCTTGCAGGCGCTTTTTACAATCCGGGGATAATTATTACAGATACAGAACTACTTTCCACCCTGCCTGAGAGCGAAATAAGGGCAGGAATGGCTGAAATCATAAAAGCTTCGATAATAGGCTCTCCCGGACTTTTCAATGAATTAAGGAAAAATCATTTTAAAACAGTTTTCTTTAAAAAAGGATACATTTTAAAAATAATTAAAGACACAATTGAGATAAAAGCGGATGTTGTGAAAAAGGATCCTTTTGAAAAAGGATTAAGAGCTGTTCTTAATCTTGGACATACCCTTGGTCATGCCATTGAAACGCATTTTAGTTATACCGGGTACAGGCACGGTGAAGCAATATCAATAGGAATGGTTTTTGCTGCAGATATTGCCCATAAACTAAAAATTTTAAAGGAAGATTTCCGGGATGAGCTTATTGAGCTATTGCGTCTTTATGAACTCCCCTTTTCTTTAACAGGTATTGAAGCAAGCGAGCTTGTAAAAATTATGATGATAGATAAAAAGAGGAAGGGAGAAGGTTTAACCTTTGTCCTTCCTGAAAGGATAGGAAAGGTAAGAGTTGTTAAAAACATTGAGCCTGTTTTGGTGAAGAAATTTCTTGAAAAGTTCATTTTAGAAGGAGCTGATGAGTATGTCTGATGTTCTGATAATAAACGGACCAAATTTAAATCTTCTCGGTAAAAGAGAAAAGGAGATTTACGGCTCTTTAAGCTACGAGGAAATGGAAACGCTAATTCAAAAAGAAGCAAAAAAGATGAATCTTTCAGTTTCAATCTTTCAGTCAAATCATGAAGGAGAGATTATTGACAGGATTCAGAAGGCTGCAGGCAGTGTGAAGGCAATTATAATTAATCCCGGTGCCTATACACATTATGGCATTTCAATCAGGGATGCCCTTACATCGATAAACCTGCCGGCAGTGGAGGTTCATCTGTCAAACATATTTGCCCGGGAGCATTTCAGGCAGAATTCGGTGACAGCCGGGGTATGCAGGGGGATGATATCAGGCTTCGGTGTTGAGAGTTATATTCTCGCTCTTCAAATTGGTATTCTGCCGGCTCATTAAATGTTTAACTATTTAGTATTAGGGGTAAAAATTAAGGGGTATAAGAGGATTAAAAATTTTCAAAAAAAGGGGGGGATGATAAATTATGAAGAAGCTTGTTGCATTAATAATTCTTGCCGGTTTTGTACTTGGCTGTTATGGACTGGTATTTGCCAAAGGCGGACCTGCAGTACCTGCGACACCGGCTGTTAGAGCGACACCTGCTAAGCCGGCTACTCCTGCTGTAAGGGCTACCCCGGCTAAGAAGGCAACGCCAGCCAGTATGGAGAAGAAGAAACACAAAGAAAAGAAGAAACACAAAGAGAAGAAGAAAAAGCATAAAGAAAAGAATGATGAAAAGAAAGATTAAAAACTTTTCTTTCAAAGAGCCTGCTGATTGCAGGTTCTTTTTTTTAGGTATTTCAGACTGAAATGAAACTTTTTTTTATTTATGGTGTCTTATCAATCAGGAAGAATTTTAACTGACTTACAACTGTGGGAAGGATATGGAAGGGGTGAACATATAAAGAAACTCCTGGCATTAGTAGTTCTCATCGGCTTTGTTTTTGGTTGCTATGGATTGGTATTTGCTGCTCCTTCACCAATGCCTCCTGTAAAGTCCAAGCCGCCTGTAAAGGCAGAGAAAAAAGGCGAAAAGCTTGAGAAGAAGGGATCAATTCAAGAAAAGAGAGGCAATCGTCTGGAGAAGAGGGGAAACAAGGAAGAAAAGCAGGGCAACCGGCTTGAGAAAAAGGGACAAAAGCTCGAGAATAAAGGTTATGAAAAGAAGGGAGCAAAGCTCGAGCGGAAAGGCTAAAAGAGAGAAAGAAAAGGATACAAGCGCGAGAAAAAAGGTGAAAGAAAAGAGAAAAGGGGTGAAAGAAGAGAGAGAAGGAGATAAAAAATCCTGGAGCTCTTTTTAAATTCATTCTTTAATGAGCCGGCAGAATGCCGGTTTTTTTTGACTGTGAAGTTGAAAAAGCTGTTTTTCGAATTTACATTGCGTATAAAAATTTTATTTTCAGGAGGATTTTTTAAAAACCTAACGAATCAAAATTCAAGTTATGGAAGGAGGTGAACAACATGAAGAAACTTTTAGCGTTTATGCTCCTTATTGGCTTTGTTTTTTGCTGCTACGGAATGGTATTTGCTGCAGGTCCGGCTACATCTGCAAAGCCTGCTGTTAAGGCTTCCCCTGCTGTTAAGACTCCAGTAAAAGCTGAGAAGAAGGCTGAGAAGAAGGCTGAGAAGAAGGCTGAGAAGAAAGCCGTGAAGAAAGCCGTGAAGAAAGCCGATAAGAAAGCCGTGAAGAAGGCCGTGAAGAAGGCTGAGAAGAAAGCTGAGAAGAAGAGCGAAAAGAAAGAGGGAAAAAAGACCGAAAAGAAGGGAAAAAAATAACGGTAATATTTCAAATCTTTCTTTGACAGAGCCGGCTGAAAGATGCTGGCTCTGATTTTTTAGAGAGGGGAAATTCATGAGACAAAGCAAGAAATTCAGAAAGGTTTTATTAATTATCGCGGTGTTATTTTTCCCTTTATTATCATTTAATTGCGGTCTTTTAGCTGATGAAGTCAAAGTAACGGAAGAAGTAAGAATCCGTTCGGAAATCAGGAACAATGCTGATTTTAATTCATCATTGAACGACTACCAGAATTTTGCCGGCGACAGGGTGCGTTTGAACATAAGTGAAAAATGGAATGATTCGGCTAAATTTTTTGCCTCGGTACAGCATGCAAGGAATACCGGCACAACTCCGGATTTCATAAGCCTGTACCAGGGTTATTTTGAGATGGGGAAGGTTTTAAAATTTAAAGTCGGCAGGCAGGAGTATAATCTTGGAGATAACAGGCTGGTGGGAAACGGCAACTGGACTAATTCCGCCAGGAGCTTTGATTCGGTGAGGATGGATTATCACCATGGGAATACGGACTGGATGATTTTTGATGCAAAGCTGGTAAAAACATTTAATCAGCCCGCTGGCAGCGACCAGTATCTTTACGGCACCTACAACCGGTGGCAGATTAACAAGTTTAATTTACTGGAAACATATTTTCTGGGCAAATATGTAATGTTCGGGGGAGCGGGCAACCGTAACCTTAATATTTACACCGCCGGCTGCCGTTATGTTTATGACAGAAAGCCGTGGTATCTTGAAATAGAGCCTCCAATTCAATGGGGGGATAACGGCAGACTCATTCATTCCGCTTATGCTTATTCGATAGTCGGTTCTTATGAATTTAAAAGCCCCTTTAAGCCCAGACTGCAGTTTGAACGGGCTTTTGCTACAGGTGACCCCAACCCAAATGACCTTTCAGACAATACTTTTGACAATCTCTACCCTACAAATCACAAGAGGCTTGGGATTATTGATTATCAGAGCTGGAAAAACCTTGATTACTGGAAGATTGGACTTGAGCTAAAGCCGTCAAAAAAACTTACGGTTAATGCTGACTACAATTTTTTTAAGCTGGCAGAGGCAAGAGATGCATGGTATCGCGCTGACGGAAGCATAATTATGCAGGATCCCACCGGGAGGTCAGGAACCGATACCGGCAAAGAATTGGATTTATACGGTGTTTACAAGATAAATGATAATCTTACTTTATCTTTAGGTAACGCCACCTTTTATCCCGGAGATTATGTTAAAAAGTTAAAAGGCAAAGCTGACCCGTCAACATGGTTATATTTTCAGATTGAGTATAAAAATTAGTTTTACTTCCATCATAGGAGTAAAAGTCCCTCTCTTTTTAAAGAGGGGGTAGGGGAGTTAAAAATTTGCAGTTCATAACCCCACCTAACCTCCCCTTAGATTAAGGGGAGGGATAAAGATTCCCCCTCCTCTCTTCAGGTGATGAAGGAAAAGGACTTTCGTTTTTAGAACTTCTTTTCTGGAGGTGGTATCTCCATGAGAAGAAAAATCATTTTGGTTCTTCTAATTCTCTTACTCCTCACGCCGGTTTTCGCCAGAGCAGGCGGAATTGATATCGGCCCCATTGTCAAGATTTACGGAATTGGCTACCTTATCAATCAGATTGCGGGACCCCTGAACGATTTCATAAACAAAGTAACCCTCAATAATAATGTTCCTGTAAATGAAGCCACAAAGGTTGTGCCTATTGTAAGTTTCGGCACAGGCGCTTATATCGGCACCGCTCAGGTTGCCGGTCCAAAAGGCAAAGTTGATGAAGTAAAGGCTGTTGCCCAGATTGAAGCAGAGTATCAAAAGGATATCCGCATTAAGATACTTGTTCCGGTAAGCACCACCAATCCGGTTGCCGGCGTAAAAAGAGTAACAGGGGTGGGAGTTTCGGCGGTTATTGATATAAAAGTTTAAAAATGGGTATATATAACTATGTAAGATTGGCGTCTGTTCTGCATGACAAAAATTGTATTGGGGGTATAACATGCCCGAACTTAGAAAAAACATAATTACCAGAGAATGGGTTGTAATAGCCACGGAGCGTGGGAAAAGGCCATCCGACTTTAAGAAGGCTACTGCGGCGGCAAAAACTGATGAGCAAAAAGCTGAGGAAGTAAAAAAATGCCCTTTCTGTCCGGGAAACGAAAATCAAACTCCTCCTGAAATATTTTCTTATCGGCTTTCCGGGATTGCAAAAAACGGCGCATGGGAGATAAGGGCAATACCCAATAAATTTGCCGCACTTCAGCCTGATGGAAATCTTGATCACAAGGAAGTTGGCATTTTTGATGTTCTTAACGGGATTGGTTACTCTGATGTAATTATTGAAACACCCGGTCATTTTGAACGCTTTCCGTTTCTTCCCAAGTCGCACATAGAAAAGGTTATAAAGGCATATCAGGAAAGATACCTTCAGTTAAGGGATAAACCTCATGTTGAGCATGTGATAATTTTCAGAAATCACGGTGAAAAAGCAGGGACATCGCTTCAGCACCCTCATTCTCAGATCATTGCTACTCCTGTAATGCCGAAGGAATTCTGGTTCGAGGTGGAGGGAGCTGCTAATTACTTTGAATATGAAGAAAAATGCGCTGTCTGCGCCGTGCTTGATTTTGAAAGCACGGCGGGCGACCGGGTAGTATGGGAAAATGATTCTTTCCTCGCCTTTACTTTTTTTGCATCAAGGTATCCTTTCGAAACAAGAATTGTTCCAAAGGCACATAAAGCATCTTTTAGCGATATGACCCCCTATGAAGGAGGAGATCTGGCGGAAATCATAAAGGAAGTTCTATCAAGGTTATATAACTGCCTGGATGACCCCTCATATAACCTTACTCTGCACAGTTTGTTAAAACCCGGAAAGTATGAGGAATCATACCACTGGCATTTCCAGATACTGCCCAGGCTTACAACGCCGGCCGGATTCGAACTTGGAACGGGTATGTTCATTAATGTCACGGCGCCTGAAGAGGCGGCAAAATTCCTGAGGGAAGCAAAAAGCTTTGCAGATATTGCTGGCTGATCCGGGGTGATAAAGGTGAAATTTCTTGTTGATGCAATGGTTGGCAAACTTTCAAAATGGCTTAGAATTATGGGCTATGACACTATTTACTTTCACAACACAAAAGATAAGGACCTGCTGAAAACCGCCGTAGATGAAGAAAGAATTTTAGTTACAAGAAACAGCAAATATCTTGAACCAAACAATACAATTGTTTTTATAAGATCTGATAAAATTGATGAACAGTTAAGGCAGATTGTTTCTGAGCTAAACCTTGACTGGGAAGCTGAAATATTCACCCGCTGCATATTGTGCAACCGGGAACTAAAGAAAGTTGAAAAAGATGCTGTAAAAGATAAAGTGCCGCCGTATGTTTTTAAGACGCAGGAAAATTTTTCTCTCTGCGAAGCCTGGGCAGTATCTTGAAATGCCAG
>JAMDEM010000154.1 GCA_023486985.1 Bacillota bacterium | reverse complement strand
AGGCCAATTCATACACAGTGGTTTACCGCACGCTTGATATGTATCAGAATCTGCTGGGCCATAAGATTGACTGGTCTTTTGAAAAGCCCCAATTAACGGTTTTCCCTCACAAACAGGAAGGGCAAAATGCTTATTACAGCCGTTGGGAAGAATCAGTGAATTTCTTTTATTTTAATTCCAAGCCTTTAAACAAAACTGTGCAGACTTCGGAATCGGAAGATGTGGTTTCCCACGAAACGGGCCATGCAGTTCTTGACAGCCTCCGCCCTAATTACATGGGAGGATTCGGCGGTACTGAAACCGGAGCTTTCCATGAAGCTTTCGGCGATATTACGGCGATGCTTCTTACATTAAAAGATGAAAACAGTTTAAAGGGTATTCTTGCAGAAAATGGTGGAGATTTCCGCAAGGAGAGCATGCTGAGCCGCCTGGCGGAAGAATTCGGAAAGGCGATTCATCTTGATGACGGTAATCCCGCTGATGCCAATAAAATTTATCTCAGAAGCGCCATAAATAATTTTACCTATAAGGACCCAAGCACTTTGCCCAGCGGAAGGGATGATAACAAGTTAACATCTGAAGTTCACAACTTCTCAAGACTTTTCACCGCCTCGGTTTATGATGTGCTTGAAGGAGCGTACAAGCAGAATCTGGGAAACTCGTCCGATCAGCTTTCTGCTTTAAAAACAGCCGGTGATGACGTAAGCAAGATTTTTGCGCGGAGCATTGAGCTTGCTCCCACTTCGCAAGGCAAATATAAGGATGTTGCCCAGGCGATGCTTAAGGCCGATCAGGAAATCACAGGAGGAAAATATCAGGACGTTATGAAAAAAGTATTCACCGACAGGAAAATCATAAATAAAACTGATTTAAAAGCCGAGCAGCTCCCGGATATGAAGATTGACAAACCCTTGAGCTCCAAAGATGAAGCAGTGAATTTCATAAATCAGAATAAGGATAAGATCGGCGTCAATCTGCCGGCTGATGTAAAAGTTGACAGTCTTTACACCAATAAAAACGGTGAAACCTTTGTCAATTATTCTTTCGCTAAAGAAGTGCCTGTAAAGGGTGATGGGCTGGATAAGTATAAGGATTATGTCACTTCTGTTTACGGCGGACTTTCGCTGGCATTTGATTCACAGGGCAAATTGATGAGCCTGACCAACGATCCCGTTGATAAGGTTAAAATAAAGGATGCCATGGATGAAATTAAGGCTTATGATCAGGCAAATTTAATTATGAAGACCACCAAGCTTGATAATGTAAGCGTGCAAAATGCGGAGGGAGAACGTTACCGCGCCGCCTGCATTCCCACCAAAGGCGGAAAGAAAGTAATACAGAAACTGCCCGTGGTTGACTGAGAGGATTTAAGGTATATGAAATTATGGAGGGCGTTCTCATGAGCGCCCTTTTTAATTTTTTGCTTGAATCAATACGAAGTCTTATGAGTTATGTTGTTGTTGTCCCTCACCCTTCCCTCTCCCCATCGGGGAGAGGATTAAGGTGAGGGGGATGTAAGGGCGGAAGTTTGAAATGTAGTTTTTAATAATTCTTAATTGCGTTTCAATTAGGATTATTAACGGGAAAAGGAAAATATTAATAACCAGTTTAGAGGTGATTTCATGAAACAGCGAAAATCGTGGCAGGAGAAGCTGGAAGACAGCAAGGGACTGCCGAAGGTTGAAAAAATCACTGAAAAAATGAGTAAGAAATGGGGGAGCGGCACGGTTGCCATTCCATCTCCAAAAGAAGCAGATGAAATAATGAGAAGGGTTCCAGAGTGCAAACTTATTACAATAAATCAGATTCGTGAAGTAATTGCAAAAAAGCACAAGGCAACAATCGGCTGTCCCATGACAACCGGAATCTTTGCCTGGATTGCAGCCCATGCGGCAGAAGAAGCAAGAGCAGAAGGAAAGAAAAATATTACTCCTTACTGGCGAACATTAAAATCGGAAGGTGAGCTTAATGAAAAATATCCGGGAGGAGTGGAAACACAGGCAAAGCATTTAAAAGAAGAGGGACATATAATAGAGCAGGGAAAAGGCAGAAAGTCTCCAAGAGTAAAAAATTTTTAAAAGCATGTGGTATTGTCTCATCAGTAGCTTTGCAAATGATGCATTTAAAGCGAAACGATGAATCCTGTTTTGAGAGATTGCCACGGCTGCAAAAGCAGCCTCGCAATGACATCTTAGAGACTTTGCAAGAAGGGCTGTGTTAGATGAAGGAGAGGATACCATGGGAAAAACGGGTTGAAGAACTAAAAGTGGAAATCTATGCAATTTATCTGGCATGCAAAGATCATCGAACCCCATGGTATGCCAAAGCTTTTGCCGCCTGCGTGGTAGGATATGCCTTCAGCCCCCTGGATCTGATTCCGGATTTTATCCCTGTCATAGGTTATCTTGATGATTTTGTCCTCGTTCCAATTGGAATTGCTCTTGCAATTAAAATGATACCACGGGCAGTTATGGCTGAGTGCAGGGAAAAGTCGCAGGAATTCATGGGTGAACACATGCTTGTAAACTGGATTGCCGCCGGTATCATAATAATAATCTGGCTTATTTTAGCGGTATTGCTTATTTTCTGGCTGAAAAGAATTTTCAAACATTAGTTTCGGATGTAATTATTCGTGGAAAGAAATATTGTCTAATATTTCCGGTATGCGTAGTTAAATTAAAAGTAATAGATTGAGCAAAAATTTTGGAGGTGGCTAAAAAGTGAAACCAACTGAAGAATTGAAAAAAGAACATGAAGCGATAAAGTTAATGTTGAGCGTTTTAGATAAAGTTAGCGGGAAACTGGAATCCAGAAAAGAAGTGAGTCCGGAACATCTTGAGAAAATCATTGAATTCATCAAAGTTTTTGCTGATAAATGCCACCACGGCAAGGAAGAAGATCTTCTTTTTGTTGCTATGGAGGAGGCTGGGGTTCCCAGAGAAGGGGGACCGATTGGTGTAATGCTTATGGAGCACGATGCAGGACGGGGATATGTCAGAGGCATGAGTGATGCTGTTTCAAGGTATAAATCAGGTGATGGCAACGCTGCATCTGAAATTGCTGAAAATGCAAGACACTATATCAATCTTTTAACCCAGCATATTGAAAAAGAAGATACCATTCTTTACCCTTTTGCCGATATACAGCTTTCAGAAGAAAAGCAAAAAGAATTGATGGAAGGTTTTGAAAAAATAGAGCTTGAGAGAGTTGGCCCTGGCAAGCACGAAGAATTTCACCAGCTTCTCAAGCAATTAAAAGAAATATATTTAGGTTAGCCTATTGAACTCCAGAAACTGAAGAGTTTGTCCGCAGCCTGAGCAATCTTTTCTTTACCTTCTTTAATCAGATGCTGCCCGGTCTGTACGCCATGTGCAAAAAGCTCCTGTCCTTGTTTAAATTTTGAAGAGGCGGTAGCAACACCGGCGTTTACATTCTGTTTAACGGCTGAGGCAATAGCGAATGTGCCCTGTCCCACCAGGGCCGACTCCTTTTCGGTAATAGCTCCGGATACTTTCATGCCCTTGCCCAGGAGCTGCAAAGCAACTGAGGCAGGACCAAGTACGGGAGGAATCTTCTGTCCTATATTATCCAGTGCATTCCCTGCCGCCTGGGATACTGAGCCGCTGAGGTGCATCACTGAGGATGCTGCGCCGCCAGCCAGTTCCACGCCGGCTTTTGCCAGAGTGCCTGCATCTTTATTTTTGGCTGCGGTTAAGATATCAAAGGCTCCTGTACTGGCAATATCTCCGCCTTCTCCGGAGAAATTGGACGGAAGAAGCTTATCTTTCTGATTATGGGGCGCTACAAGAAGCATCTGATGCCCTATGCCTGCATCCTGGAGCCCGTGGTTTTTCCACATACCTTCGAGCTTGTTACTGCTCCATGTTTCTTCCTGCCCCCAGGGGTTGTTGATAATCCATTCTCTCTTGCCGTCTTCAGTTGTGCGGTATCCTGTTACCACAACATCATGGTCAATTTTACCGTCGCCTGATATATCCACACTGATCATCGGAGGAATTCCATTATCTATCGCCTTCTTAAGTTTGTCCTGGGAAGCATTGTTGATAACCGATACGGCATATCCGTGCTCGCGGGCGTAGTTTGCAAGCGCCACAGTTGCCTGTCCTCCTACATTCGTAACCTGCTTTCCGTTTACATTGATTTCAATGCCGGCTTTATCGGTCTTGAGGTTAACAGGACCCAATGTATGCGAGGAGTCGGGCAGGAAATTGTCCATGGGATTTGCTTCACGGGCAATTTCATCCTTGCTGTAATCTTTATTTGCAGGATCTTTTTTGTTCCAGTAATCAAAAATCATTGCAAGGCTGGTGGAGCCGCATTGTGCCCGGTCCTGCTTTACCAGTGGAACATCAAGCTTTTTCTCATCGGGACCTATGGGTTTTCCCACGTATTCATCATGCGTTCTGGAAGATGTTTTTGATTCAGTTGAAGAAACTTTGTTTGCCTTGTGTATTTGAGATTGGTGGATTGTTTTATGTTCCGGTGCCGGCTGAATATGATGAGGCTGGCTTTTTTTGATTGGTTTAGGTTCATCTATCTTCATTAGAAAACCCCCTCTGGAACAATATAACTTACTTTATACTTCACTACATTATATGGATAAGTCAAGGTTCCTCCACGTGCTGTAATGAAAAGGTTTTTCCTGATTTTTTAGAGAAATAGTTTTAAAAATTCAAATAAACCCTCACCCTCCACCTAACTCCCCTAACCCCTCTTTAGCAAAGAGGGGGATTAGTAAAGCTGGGAGAGGGGAAGGGTGACGGGGATTAGTTAAGAGAATTATGAAAATAAGAACGATTACAACCGGCATCTCCCTTCAATCTTCCGTAGATGAAGACAAGATAAAAAAAGCCTCTGAATTTAATCAAAATGCAAAGGCTTTTTTTGAACAAAATGGGTATGAAGTTCAGGAGCCAAGGATAGCATCTAATTCATGGGAAGAGTATCTCCATGGCTTGAAGGATGAAGAAGTTGTAAGGGAAATTCAAAAGATTGAAAAAATCTGCCGGGAGCAGGATGCCGGCTTTTTCAATATCGGGTATGCCGGGACACCTTCAAAAATCAAAATTATCCCTGGGATTATCAAAAATACTTCTATTACAATTTTTTGCTCAAGCAAAATCGGTGATGTAAAATCCGGAATAAATTTTGAAAATATAAAGGCATCGGCAAAGGCAATTAAACAAATATCGGAAGAAACTGGGAACGGCTGCGGCAATCTAAGATTCTGCGCGTGGGCAAATTGCCCGCCGGGAATTCCTTTTTTCCCTGCCGCTTATCACGAAGGAGAAACATCTTTTTCCATAGGGTTTGAATGCAGCGATCTTGTTATGAAGGCGTTTTCAAAATCAACTAATTTAATTGAAGCGGAAGAAAACCTGAAAGCAATATTTGAAGAAGAGCTGGGAAAAGCTGCCGAACTTGCAGAAGAAGTTTCGAGGAAATATAAAATTAAGTATGCTGGGATTGATTCGTCTCTTGCACCGTCACTTGATAAAAATGAAAGCATCGCCTTTGCTTATGAAAAACTTGGAATCGGCAGGTTTGGGCATCCCGGTACCCTTGCAATTTCGGCTGTTATTACCCGTGTTTTAAAAAGTTTAGAGGTTAAGACCTGCGGCTATTCGGGCCTTATGCTGCCTGTATGCGAGGATTTCGGACTTGTTGAAAGAGCCAGTGAAGGAACTTACAATCTGACTGATTTGTTATTATATTCGGCAGTTTGCGGCTGCGGGCTTGATACCGTTCCGGTACCGGGAGACGTACCTGTTGAAACGATTGAAGCTATATTGCTTGATACAGCGGCATTGGCGATAAAACTGGATAAGCCTTTATCTGCAAGGTTGTTTCCCATCCCCGGCAAGAATGCCGGTGAAATGACGGAATTTAATTCGCCGTACCTGATAGACTGCAAAATTTTAAAAGTATGAAAACGGGGGGAAATTAGATTATGAAAGGACCGATGGAGGGCATAAGGGTACTGGATCTCTCGCGAGTGCTTGCAGGACCTTACTGCTCAATGCTCCTTGGGGATATGGGAGCGGAGATTATAAAAGTTGAGGAGCCTGGAAAAGGCGATGACACCAGGGCTTTTGGTCCGCCTTTCATAAAGCCTGTGGAGCCTGGTAATTATTCGACCGACTATCACGGAGAAAGCGCTTATTTTTTAAGCATTAACAGGAATAAAAAATCTATAGCCCTTAACCTTAAAAGCCAACAAGCTGTTGAAATAATTTATAAACTTGCGGAAACAAGCGATGTTTTTATCGAAAACTTCAGGCCCGGCACGGCTGAAAAGCTCGGAGTGGGATATGAAAAAATTAAAAGCATAAATCCGCGCATTGTTTATGCTTCCGTTTCAGGCTTTGGCCAGACCGGACCGGAGTCTTTAAGGCCCGGGTATGACCTTGTAATACAGGGATTGTCGGGAATAATGGATATTACGGGGGATCCCGCCGGCTCTCCTTACAAAGTTGGAGTTTCAATCGGGGATTTAATTGCAGGCATGTATGCTTTCCAGGGAGTCCTTCTTGCCCTCTATGCAAGAGAAAAAACAGGCAGGGGGCAGAAAGTTGATGTTGGAATGCTTGACGGGCTTTCATCTCTTCTTACTTTTCAGGCGGGTATTTACTTTGCAACAGAGAAGAGCCCGCACCGCAAGGGCAACCAGCATCCCACCATTTGCCCCTATGAGACATTTAAGGCAAAAGACGGCTATTTTAATCTTGCCGTGGGCAATGACCGCATCTGGGAATCTTTCTGCAAAATAATGAAGCTGGAAGATTTATGCAGTGACGAGAAGTTTGCAACCAATCCCTCAAGGGTAAAAAATAGAGATGAACTTTTTAAAGTAATTCAGCCGGTATTTGAAGAAAAAACAGTTGATGAGTGGGTAAAAATTTTTGATGAAGCGGGAATCCCGGCAGGGCCCATTCTTTCGGTGGATAAAGTTGTTTCCCATCCCCAGATAAAGGCAAGAGAAATGGTTGTGGAGCTTGATCATCCGTTAATAGGTAAGACTAAATTTATGGGCGTGCCCGTTAAACTTTCAGATACTCCGGGGAAAGTTACCATGCCCCCGCCGCTTCTGGGAGAGCATACTAATGGAATTTTACAGGAATTAGGATTCAGGGAAGAAGAAATAAAAAGTCTGAAAGATGGGGGAGTAATATAAAGATAAAATGTCCCCTCAAGAGGGATTAGAAAGTAATGGCTATAACTCTCCCCGCAGGGGAGAGTTATAGCCAAACTAAATACCCTCTCCCTTGAGGGAGAGGGGTGCGTTCCGACCGAAGAGGGAGGACTTGCGTAGCAAGAGCACGGGTTTTTGGCTGGAATTTCTTGGCGAGCTGGAGGCAAGCCTAGAATATTCCGCAAAAACCCTGGGAACAATAATAAAGGTTGAGCGAAGCGAAAGATATGGTAGGGTGAGGGTGAAAATAGGGAATTGGAGGTAATGTATGAGGCTTGACAGGCTTACAACGAAAGCGCAGGAAGCTCTTGCAGAGGCGCAGGATATATCGGAGAAAAGCAATCATCAGCAGATTGAAGTGGAGCATCTCCTGAAAGCTCTTCTTGAGCAGGAAGGCGGCGTGCCCCTTTCAATACTTGAAAGACTTGGAGCAGATCCCGGCAACGTAATCAGTCTTGTTGACGCAGAGATAAAGAAGATTCCCCAGGTTTATGGAGGCACAACAGGGCAGATTTATCTTTCCCCGAGATTAAAGAATGTGATGGAAGCCGCATGGCGTGAAGCGGAGCGGCTTAAAGACGATTATATGTCAACCGAGCATTTGTTTGTTGCCATTGCGGCTGAAAAGGATGGTCCTTCCGGAAAAATCTTAAGACAGCTGGGTGTGACTCCTGATGCCGTTTACAAGGTTCTGGTTGATATAAGAGGCGGTCAGAGAGTTACCGACCAGTCCCCGGAAGATAAGTACCAGGCGCTGATAAAATACGGAAGAGACCTTACAGAGCTTGCGGGGAAGGGAAAACTTGACCCTGTTATAGGAAGAGATGATGAAATAAGGCGTGTAATCCAGATCCTTTCAAGACGAACAAAGAATAACCCCGTATTGATAGGAGATCCGGGAGTCGGCAAAACTGCCATTGCCGAGGGCCTCGCCCAGCGGATTGTGAGAGGGGATGTTCCTGAGATTCTAAAAGACAAGAAAATATATGCCCTTGATCTCGGCGCTCTGGTCGCCGGCGCAAAATTCAGGGGTGAATTTGAAGACAGGCTTAAGGCGGTCTTAAAAGAGATTGATAGATCCGATGGCAAGATTATCCTTTTTATTGACGAGCTTCACACCCTTGTCGGCGCGGGAGCGGCAGAAGGCGCGGTTGACGCCGCCAATATGCTTAAACCTGCTCTTGCCAGGGGCGAGCTTCGCTGTATCGGCGCCACTACCCTGGATGAATACAGGAAGCATGTGGAAAAGGATGCCGCCCTGGAGAGAAGATTTCAGCCTCTTCATGTGAAAGAGCCGAGCGTTGAAGATACAATTGCTATTTTACGGGGGTTAAAGGAAAAGTATGAGATTCACCACGGCGTGCGAATAAAGGATTCGGCACTGGTAGCGGCGGCTTATCTTTCCAACCGTTATATTTCCGATAGATTTCTCCCCGATAAGGCTGTAGATCTTATTGATGAATCTGCTTCAAAACTGAGGATTGAAATTGACAGCCTTCCCACCGAGATTGATGAGATTGAAAGAAAAATCATGCAGATGGAAGTTGAGAAGCAGGTTCTTGGAAAAGAGAAGGACTCAGCATCAAAAGAAAGGCTTGAGAAGCTGGAAAAAGAGCTTGCCGGCTTGAAAGAAAAATCTGATGAGATGAAGGCTCACTGGAAGCTTGAGAAAGAGTCCATCCAGAAGATAAGGAGCCTGAAGGAAGAGATTGAAAATACAAAAATCGAAGAGCAGGAAGCGGAACGCCGCGGGGACCTTGCAAAAGTTGCCGAGTTAAGATACGGCAAGACGCTTGAGCTCCAGAAAAAGCTTGAAGAAGAAAACGCGCGGCTTGCAAAGATCCAGGAGAGGCAGAAATTTTTAAAAGAAGAAGTGGACGAAGAAGATGTTGCCGATGTATCAATTGACTGCCTACATTTGAAGTCATTATTATAATAGCATTTTTGAAATCAACCGTTCTGCCGTGGCCGTCCGTAAGCCTCCCGTCATCTAGAATCTGAAGCATGATGTTAAAAACATCATAGTGGGCTTTTTCAATTTCATCAAAGAGAATCACTGAATATGGCTTTCGCCTCACTGCTTCGGTAAGCTGTCCGCCTTCTTCATACCCCACATAACCCGGAGGAGCCCCTACAAGTCTTGAAACAGTATGCTTCTCCATATACTCGCTCATATCTATGCGAACCATGGCTCTTTCGTCATCAAACAAAAACTCCGCCAGCGCTCTTGCAAGTTCAGTTTTGCCCACACCGGTAGGACCAAGAAAAATGAATGAACCCATAGGCCTGTTGGGATCGGCAATTCCTGCCCGCGCCCTTCTTACGGCGTTTGAGACAGCGGTTATTGCGTCATCCTGCCCCACAACTCTCATTTTCAGGCGGTCTTCCATGGTGACCAGTTTATGCATCTCCCCTTCAAGCATTCTTGAAACAGGGATGCCTGTCCATTTGGAAACAACATCGGCAACATCTTCTTCGTCCACTTCTTCTTTTAAAAATTTCTGCCTCTCCTGGATCTTTGCAAGCCGCGCGTTTTCTTCTTCAAGCTTTTTCTGGAGCTCAAGCGTCTTGCCGTATCTTAAC
>JAMDEM010000164.1:499-9915 GCA_023486985.1 Bacillota bacterium | reverse complement strand
ATGGGCGGCGAAAAGAAAGATGTATACGAGCTGCCTGATCCTTTCGATGATGGATTTGTTGGTGCATTTATCAAACAAATGCAGGAAAAAGAATTTAACTTTAAAGAAAACAGCAAAATTTAAAGAAGGATATATAGAAATAACATGGTTGAAAATTACGAGAATAACATTTCTGCCGATATGAGGGTTGCCGAAAAAAACATAACGGAAGAACATCCTGAAGAACTTTCTAATAATAAGGGACCGGGGGATGACTCTTTGATTTCCTCAAGCCCGCCCGGAGGAGATAATTTTTTCAGCGTAGCGGCTGAAATTAAATTTTCCGACGGCTTACTCCCTTCAAAGGGCGACTTTTCTGATCCCTCTATGTATGTTTTTGAAGGTCTGGATGTTGTAACAACCTTCAAAGAAGAAACAAAGCATAATATCGGTATAGTCCGTGAAAGTACCGGGCTTTTTATTTTTGGATCAAGAATTGAAACCGCTGACAATATATCTGATGATGATTATATAGAAGAAATTTCATTTGTAAAAGAGAGCTATCGTACGGTAACTTTTAAAAATATTAAAATTAACAGCCACGTAGTTAATTGTTATGCGGTTATTATGGACCCGTGCCCGGGTGAAAATAAAGACCAGCCGGAATGAAAGAAAAAACTCTCCTGATAGTTGTACTTATTATCCTGCTAGTTGTAGCAGGGTCTATATATGTGCTTTTTTTCATCAGGGGAGGGATAATTGTTAATGGAGGAAGACCGTCTTCCTTTGGTCCGCCGGGAGGGGCACAAAATCCTCATGGACCGCCTTCAAAGGAACACTCTGTAGGCATAAATGCTTCAATACGTTTTTTCGATGGAACAAGCCCCGAGCCTGTTGGAAATATTCCTGATATTTATGTTTTTAAAAACCTTAGTGTCTATATTGTTTTCGGCAAAGAACAGATAATCCGGCAGGCAACAGTTAAGAAATATGAAAGGAGCTTTATATTTGGAGACGTAGTGTTTCTTGAAAGACCTGTTTCCAGTTACAAAAGCTTAACCAGCATTACTTTTAAGGCTCCGGGTTATAAGGATATACATTTTGAGAACCTCCCGGTCATGTCAGGCAATATTGTACGATGCCCTGATGTTGTGATGAAAAAATAAACAAGTTTGTTTTGTGGCATGACACTCCGCAGCAAAGGTGCAGAGTTTTCGATCGCAAAATAAAGGAAAGTGAATTTTTGTGAAAATAATAGCGCCAATTGCAAGTATCATGGAATTGAGGACAATGATAGAATATGGAGTCGATGAAGTTTACTGCGGCTTCCAATTCCATTCAGACCACCAGTCAATTCTTGTTAACCGCAGGCCCAATGTAAGTGCCAACCTGAAGAATATTGAAGAACTTCATGACGCAGTAGAAATTGCTCACTCAAAAGGCGCCAAGCTTTCAATAACCATCAATTCCCTCTATTATACAAAAAATCAATATTCATATATTGTAAAAATGGTGGAGGCCGCCATTACTGCAGGAGTAAATGCTGTTATTGTTTCTGATCTTGCTTTAATACTTTTTTTAAGAGAAAATTACCCCGATCTCAGATTGCATCTTTCAACCACCTCTTCAGTATTTAATTCCGAATCAATAAAATTTTTTGAAGAACTTGGCTTAAAACGGATAATCCTGCCCAGGCACCTCACCATTGGAGAAATTCTCAAAATTAAAGAAAAATCTACAATAGATCTCGAAGTTTTTATCTTCGGTCAGCGCTGCATGAATGATGACGGGCAGTGTACATGGGAGCACGGACTGGAAAATTTTGCCGGTGAGGGCATATACAGCGGAACAGGATGTTATATGAATTATAAATTTAAAGCTTTTGCAAAGAACTCAAAAACCAATTCCCTGAAATCCCTTGAAAGAAACTACACGATGGAATGGCTTGCTCCCAGGTATTGCGGATTCTGTCCTCTTTTTGATTTTGTAAAAGCCGGAATAAAATATTTTAAAATACCGGGGAGAGAAGAAATGAGTCCTCAGCACAGGATTGAATGGGCAAAAGCTGTGAATGGAATAAGAAAAATACTGGAAAATTTTCCCGATGACAGAGATAAGTATCATACCATAGCAAAAGAATTTTACAAACAATTCTTTAAATCTTCCTGTTTTAAAACCCACTGCTATTATCCTGCCTGGGAAGAAGAGGAAAGGGAATTATGGAACAAGCCTTCTTTGTCTCCCAGGTAGAACTCCTGGAAGATTTTAATCCTTCCCCGTACGACAGAATGTATTTCGGCATTGAATTCTGCCAGCACCTTATTCCTTCCAGCAGGGAGCTGGGGGAAGCCATGGACTATGCAGAGCAGCACAATCTGAAATTCACCTTTGTCACTCCTTATGTAACCGACGCTTTTCTTGAAAAATTCAAAGAACTTTTTAAATCCATAGAAAAAAGGAAGCCGGATGCAGAGATAGTGGTAAATGACTGGGGAATCTTAAGAATGTTAAACAGTAATTTTTCATTCCCTGCCTATACTCTGGGCAGGCTTATGAATAAGATGAAAAGAGACCCGAGAATAGCAGCCTTCATGGACAAAATGCCGCCAGAAATTATCGCTAATTTTAGAGACACTCATCTTTCTATTGCAGCGATAAGAAATTTTCTGAAAAAGTTTAAAATAAACCGCCTTGAATTTGATAACCTGCTTCAGGGCATTGCTTTCAATGTTGAAGAAACCGCTCCTGAAATGCATATATCCATTTACTATCCTTTTGGTTACATAACCACTACCAGGCTGTGTAAAATCAGTGAAATAGAAAAAGACGGAACCTTCGTGGTAAGATGCATACTCAAATGCCCCAGAACCTGCAGAAATTACAGGGCAATATTTACCAACGATGTTATGAAGGTTCCCATAGCCGCACAGGGCAACACCTTCTTTTTTAAAAATGAAAAACTTCCTGAAAATCTTAATGATCTTGGCGTGGACAGGCTTATTTTTCAGCCGGAAATTCCCATGCCCATAGCCTTAGAAAGAAAGTAAAGCAATGAAATCCAGCCCTGAACGAGACTGGAAAAATATCTTTAAGAACCCGAAATTTATTTTTTTTATAATTTTCATCTCCACATTTATTTTATATCTTTCCACGTGGACTGCCCAATACACCACTGATGGAATCATTCTTGCCCAGCTTTGCGAAAAAGGAAAAAGCATAACCCTGATCTTCTGGAACCCGCAGCACCCCTTCTGGGCAATAACAGGCAGTGTGTTATACAAGGTTTCGGAAAAAATGGGCATGAACTTTAGTTCCTTAAGCCTGATACAGGCTTTGAACTCTTTTTTCGGGGCACTGTGTATCGCTTTCTTTTTTCTGGTTTTGCATAAGATTACTGGCAACCGTATGATATCTTTGCTTTTCTCCCTTATTATGGCTTTTATATACCGGTTCTGGTTTTATTCAGTAGAAGTAAAAATGTATGTAATCTCTGCTTTTTTTGTCATTCTCAGTCTCTATATCATAATTAACACCGACCAGAAAAGATTTTATCTTTACCCCATTGCCGGTATTACGGCTGCCCTGTCCTTTTTTTATCATATAATTAACATCTTTTTTATTCCGGTTATATTATTTTTTTCCCTCACTACGAAATCAGATTTCAAAACCCGGTTGAGCGGCACGACAAGTTTGGCGCTGATGACTGCAACCCTGATAATTATAGTGCATACATCAATTTTTGCCTCTTTGTTTGGCGGCGGACACATTAATGCTATGTTAAACTTTGATCAACTTTACAGATGGTTCGGACTTGGCACAAGATTTATAGGACAGGAAGTGCCGACAGGCAGACAAAACCTTGAAACGTTTATCAAGGGGTTTCTTGCCCAGGGAACAGACATAAAAGACAGTTTATTCATGGAAGCAAAAACTGAAAAAGTAATCGTCCTGAAAATTTTATTATTGCTCTTTCCCGCTTTCCTGATATTTTGTTTTATCATCTTTATCGCCGGCTTGTGGAAAACGCCCGGAGAAAAGCTAAAAATAATTTTGCCGTCACTCATATGGATTGCAGTCTACTCAATAGGAATTGAACAAGTTCACGCAAGAAATGATATGAGTTTTATGATTCTTTTCCCAATTATTATAATATCTGCAGTAGGCATGGCTTCAATTCCTAAAATAAACAATGTTCTATATATACTGAGCCTTTTTGTTTTACTATTCTTTTCCCTTAACCTGATGATTAAAATATATCCGGAACACCTGAAAGGCGGCAATCCATGGCTTTGCAGGGTTCTTGCTCTTGGTCCTTATGTGAAAGCCGGAGATTCAATCTACTTTTCAGGTTTTTTCCCTGATGTTTATTACGCAGGCTATTTTCTTAAAGCCAACGCTGTGGACCTTGAAGTTGAATTCGAACGAAATGTTAATGAAACCACAGATAAAATCATTAAAAATTTGTTATCTAAAATGAATAATGATCTGTCGCTTGGTCATAAAGTTTTCATTGACAGGCATATTCTTTTCCCTGCCGTAAGCCCTGACCAATGGATGCCTGCGGCAATGGATCTGGAGAGGATAAAAAACTTCTTTGGAGAAAGGTTAATTCTAAAATCCAAAAAGGGAATCGGTCCCGATGAAGCACTTTTCGAATTATCCGCAGTACGGCTTTAAAAGGAGGAATAAATATGCCTTCTAACTTCTCAAAAAACCTGATTATATTTATCCTGATATTTGCTCTTTTTTTCTCTCTTTACTTTTTTTTAAGAAACATTATTTATGATACTGATGACATAACATATACAATGAACGCAGAATCAGGAATAAAAAATGATTATATCTTCTGGTCTTCCCAGCACCCGCTCTGGGGCCCGCTTGATGTTCTGGCTTACCAGGCATCAAAAAAGCTGGGCAATACAGAAGGCGCCCTTGTTCCCCTGCAGTTTATAAACTCAATATTCGGTGCTCTGGCAGTTTCGATGTTTTTTCTTTCTCTCTATATTCTTACCGGCAATAGAATTGTTTCTCTTCTTGTTGCCATGATATTTGGTGTTTCTTTTTACTTCTGGCACTGGAGCGGCTGTATCAAGCATTACAGCGTGGCAACTTTTTTTACTGTCCTTATTCTTTATTTCATTGTCAGGCTTGAGAAAGGAGGCACTTTAAATGCACTGGGTGCAGGGCTGGCAACAGGAATTTCAGCTCTCTTTCACTCAGCCAATATTATAATTTTTCTTCCAATAGGAATTACCATTCTTATCATGAAAAAAACAATTATAAGAAATATTTCAAACTTTTTGACTTATATTATCGGACTTATACTTTTCTTCGTCACACCTCATCTTTTTATCATGAATTATTTTCTTGGCATCCAGTTCAATAACTTCTTTTTTTGGGCTCCTTCCTATCCATGGTTCGGGCTCCAAACAAGATTTCAAGGTTTTGACTTTAACTTTAATCTTCAAAGACTTCCCATTTTTCTTGACAGGTTCTGGAACATTATGGCGGGGTTTTACTCTTATTATGGAAATAATCCCCTGTATTATTTTATATGGAAAAATTACTTTCCTATCCTGCTGATTCTGACAGGGTTCTTCTTTATCATTTCCATCTTCAGGCTTTTTAAAGAAAGATATCCTCTGATGATATTCTTTATTCTCTGGATTGTCTTACAATGGATCGGCTTGTGGTTTGTAGATCCTTTTAACTTTTTTATATACATAATCTTGCTGCCGATTCTTTCAATCTTTGCTGTTTCACTTACCTGCTTTATTGAAAAATTCAAAAAATCCAGAATGGTACAATATTCTTCCATACTCCTGCTTTTGATTCTTTTAATTCCTCTTTTTTTTACCAATCTTTTTGCAGCAATTATTCCCGCTCACCAGTATAATCCTTTCATGGAAACTATTAACCACTATAGAAACATAATAAAACGAACTGACACAGTTGTTAGTTCCGGCATCAATCCTGACTCGGTATATTTTAAGTATTTTATCCGTGCAAACATAATAGATATTGTTGGTTTGCATCAACACTATCCTACTATTAAGCCTGATGAGATTCTCAAAAGGTTAAAAATTCAAGTAAACAGTGCCCTTCAAGAGTCAAAAATAATTTATATTCATAACGACCTGCTTAATGAAAAAACAGAAGTTCCGCCCTGGGCTCCTTCAAACATGAATATGAGCAGTATCAGCCAGTTTTTCAAGAAAAACTATATAATAGAACCTATACCCGGGGACGACATAGGCAAATATCTGATACTTAAAAAGAAGCATGACAAAAAACAACCATGAACTGTTTAAAAAAACCAATCGTTTTTCTTTTAATTTTTATATTATTTTTCTCTCTTTATTTCTTCCTTAAAATAAATTTGTATTCGCCGGAATCCTTTGATTATGCCGCATCTATTGAAAAAGGAGATATTTCCAGTTACAGATTCTGGAGAATGGAGCACCCCCTCTGGGAAATCACCGGAAGGGGAGCTTATCTTCTAGGAGCACTTCTGGGATTTAAAGGAAATACTCTTGAACTAATGCAGCTTTTAAATGCTGTCTGCGGAAGTCTTGCAGTTGCATTCTTCTTCCTGATTATTTTCCGTCTTACAAAAAGCCTTAAAACCTCTCTTTTCTGCGCCTTCCTTCTGGGATTTTCTTACTATTTCTGGTTCTGGAACGCTGAAGTTAAATTTTACAGCCTTGCCGCACTTTTTGTCATGCTTACCATTTACTTTTTTACTGCAGAATCTTTCCTTGCCCCCGCCGGGACCCTCTTGACCGGCTTCTTCTTTGCTCTGGCAATGCTTTATCATTCAGCAAATATGGTCTTGTTTCTGCCCCTGACAATTGCGTTTTTCTTAAATGCCAGCCCACTGAAGAAAAAATTTTCCTCCTATATGCTTTTCCTTGCTGCCATTCTTGTCTTTTTTGTAATACCCCATTTGATAATCCTTATAAAATTATCCGGAGTACATGTTGCCGACTTTTGGAGAAACAAAGAAGCTTTTTCCTGGTTTGGAGCATCCCTGAGGCTTGAAGGGATAGATGCACGCGATATTATCTTCAGGAGACTGCCTCTTTTTATTAACCTCATTGCCGGTTCTCTTTTTATGGGAATGGGACCGCCAACTCCTCATGTGCAGATAAATTTCCAGCTGATTTCTTTTATAATTTTTCTGCTACTGACAATCATTCTTTTTATAAAATTTAAAAGCAAGATTGTTCAGGAACATAAATCCCTGTCTTTGTTTTGTCTTTTCTGGGCTTCCCTTCAAATAACTGCCTTGTGGATAGTTGACCCTTACAATTATTATATCTATATCGCCCTTGTACCTCTGGTAATGCTGTTATCGCTTGGCTTAAAACAGTTGTTTATTTCCACAGGAAAAACTTTATTTACAATTCCGATGTGTCTTGCAATCCTTGCCCTCTTCTTTTTAAATTTATTTTTTGGTATTTTGCCTTACAGGGTTCATCCATGAAGCAGCGGGAATACAAAATCCACATCTTTTTTCTAACAGTTTTTTTGTTCTTTTTTCTTTTTTATTTTTTCTTAAGAATAACATATTATTCATCAGATTCTATAAACTATGCCCTGTCAATTGAGGAAGGCGCTGTCTCCAGCCATAATTTCTGGAGAATGGAGCACCCCCTCTGGGAAATCACCGGAAGGGGAGCTTATCTTCTAGGAGCACTTCTGGGATTTAAAGGAAATACTCTTGAACTAATGCAGCTTTTAAATGCTGTCTGCGGAAGTCTTGCAGTTGCATTCTTCTTCCTGATTATTTTCCGTCTTACAAAAAGCCTTAAAACCTCTCTTTTCTGCGCCTTCCTTCTGGGATTTTCTTACTATTTCTGGTTCTGGAACGCTGAAGTTAAATTTTACAGCCTTGCCGCACTTTTTGTCATGCTTACCATTTACTTTTTTACTGCAGAATCTTTCCTTGCCCCCGCCGGGACCCTCTTGACCGGCTTCTTCTTTGCTCTGGCAATGCTTTATCATTCAGCAAATATGGTCTTGTTTCTGCCCCTGACAATTGCGTTTTTCTTAAATGCCAGCCCACTGAAGAAAAAATTTTCCTCCTATATGCTTTTCCTTGCTGCCATTCTTGTCTTTTTTGTAATACCCCATTTGATAATCCTTATAAAATTCTCGGGAATAAATATGCTGGATATTGTAACGGGAAAGACGCCTCTCACATGGTTTGGAGTTGCTCCCCGTCTGGCAGGGGTTGGCATCCATGAACATATATTAAAACTGCCGCTTTTCCTAAACCTTCTATCAGCCTCTCTTGTCTGCCGGGGAATTGAAGCGCCGGCGCCGGAACTTCAATTAGACATCCAGCTTGCATACTTTGGACTTTTTTTAATTATAGTAATGCTGCTTTTTATAAAATTCAACAAAAAAATCATGGAAAAGCATTGTGCTCTCTCTTTCCTTTGCCTTCTCTGGATACTTCTGCAGGCTGCAGCAATGTGGCTGGTTGATCCGTACAATTACTATATATATATTGTTCTTATCCCCGTAATAATACTGTTATCTCTAGGTTTACAGGAACTATTAAATTTTTATCCTGTATTAAAAACTGTTTCAACCGCTTTAATGACTACTTCATTGATAGCTCTTTTAACTTCAAACTATCTTATCGGTATAAAGCAATGCCGTGGTGAAAATGAAGCTCTGGTTAAGATGAAGTACTACAGTCAATATATTGATAAAGCTGATACTGTAGTATTTCTGGGTTTAAGCAATGACCACGAATATGCCAGATACTATCTTAAGTGCAGGGTAATAAACATTTTTCAATTTTTCCTTGATTCTCCCTTTCAAAGCACAGAAAATGTTTTAGAGCAAATAAAATCCGGCATTGATTTTCATTTATCTGAAGGCAGAGTGCTGCTGGACGGTGATATAATAGAAGGAAATTTGATCCAGCCGCAAAATGCGCCTCCAAATATGAATATGGACCAGATTAAAAAATTTTTCCTGAGAAATTATCGATTCAAACCTTATTTTATATACTATGGACGAAAAATCCTGAAACTGGAAATTTTCAAACAAGGAATTCACCGAAATCAAACTAACTTCGGAAAAATTTACCTGGAAAGGATACTCTGCAATCCTGATTCTTAAAAATTACACTTCTTGATGCATGGATTCCTTTGCCTGCATTTGCTTTATGAATGCATCAACAAAATCATTGTCGAATGGAGCTGGCAACTCGTAAACGTCTTTCTCTTCGCCTCCAAAATATCTGCCCCAGCGGCCCCATGACCCGCCCCAGCGGCCCCATGACCCGCCCCAGCGGCCCCAGTTGCCGCCCCATGAGCCCCAGCTCCAGCCCCAGCTCCAGCCCCAGCTCCACCATGACCAGCCCCAGTTCCAGCCCCAGCTCCAGCCCCAGCCCCAATTGCCGGTCCAGCCCCAGTTCC
>JAMDEM010000164.1:0-489 GCA_023486985.1 Bacillota bacterium | reverse complement strand
CAGGACCAGTTCCAAGCCCATGCCCATGTCCATGTCCAGTTCCAAGCCCATGACCAGTTCCAAGCCCATGACCAGTTCCAAGCCCATGACCATGTCCATGTCCAGTTCCAAGCCCATGACCATGTCCATGTCCAGTTCCAAGCCCATGACCATGCCCAGCTCCACCATGACCAGCCCCAGTTCCAGCCCCAGCTCCAGCCCCAGCCCCAATTGCCGGTCCAGCCCCAGTTCCACCATGACCAGTTCCAGAGATTCCAGCCTGTCCAGAGATTCCAGCCTGTCCAGAGATTCCAGCCTGTCCAGAGATTCCAGCCTGTCCAGAAACTCCACGTCCATGACCATGCCCAGCCCCAGTTCCAGAGCCAGCCCCATGACCATGTCCAAGCCCAAGTCCATGTCCAGTTCCAAGCCCAAGCCCATGTCCAGTTCCAAGCCCATGACCATGTCCATGTCCAGTTCCAAGCCCATGACCATGCCCAGTTCCCTTCA
>JAMDEM010000099.1 GCA_023486985.1 Bacillota bacterium | reverse complement strand
CTTGATGCTGAAGGGCATGGCGTGGGCATACAGGAATTTCAGAAGATGCTTTCCCAGAGAAATTTAAATTTAAGAGAGTTAAGTTTTTCCCAGCTAGCCCAGCTTACCCAGAGAAGCACACGGGGACAGATTAACGCCTTCCTTGATGAGATAGTAAGATTAAAGAAGGATGGCGCCCCTGAGGCAACCATAAGAGGAATCGAAGTTGCAAAGAAGGGCGAAGTTGAGATTGCTGCAAAAGCTGCAGGAGCGGCAGTTCCTGAAGAGACTGCGGTAAAGAGAGAAGAAGTTATCCAGCAGATTATTCAGCATCTTGAACTGAAGAATATTGCGGACCGCTCTGAGCTTTCAATAAGGCTTAATCCCGCCTTTCTTGGCGAACTGAAACTCAATATTGTAAAGGACGGCGGAAAGCTTTCCATAAGATTCCAGACCACTTCAAGGAAGGTAAGAAGCATTATTCAGGAAAGCATTGAAGAACTTAGCGGCGCTCTCCAGTCAAAGGGAATTACTGTTTCAAACATTGGAGTCAACCTCGTTGAAGAAATGGCATAACGGCGCATATTTAACAAAATTTTAACAATTTTGTAACTAAATATTAAAGTAACTCTGATAGAATAAAATTAAGGAAACACGGCTGTTTCGGGTGCAATGCCCGCGGCGGCGGTTGTAAAACAAGCAGAATTAAAGATTTATATACAGGAGGAGGGAATAAAAATGTTTGACATGAATTACCAGACCAACGCTATTATGGGTAACCAGCAGCAGATGAACACGTACTTCACCAATATGCAGAACCAGTTTACGCCCGGTTACAAGGCAGAAACCGTGAATTTCGGCGACCTTATGGGACAGGCAATGGCGGGACAGGCAAAAATAACAAGCAGCGGGATAGTTTTTACTCAGGGACAGCTTGTTCAGACTCAAAACCCAACTGATCTTGCCATAAGCGGAAACGGTTTCTTTGTCGTCTCTGACGGCGCGCGCAACAATTACACCAGGGACGGAAGGCTCGAGTTCAAAGAAGGATTTCTTACCCATAAAGCCACCGGCATGAAGGTTATGGGATATGCCCTTGATGCAAACGGCAACCCGTCTTCTCAACTTACGCCGGTAAACCTCGGACTGGACCCGGTTACCAAGCTTTATGCCGGAAGATTTACCAATTTTCACTTTGATGCGGCCGGCAAGATGTATGGTGATACGGCAATGACTGATCCGCTCACCAAGCAGACAGTTGTTTCTTCAGTGCCTATCTTCCAGGTTGCAGTGGGTTCATTTGCCAATCCTTCAGGCTTAAGAAAGTCCGGCACCACTACCTTCATGGAAACGGAAAACTCCGGTCAGGCAGTTGTAGGCACGCCGGGACAGGGAGCGCTTGGTACCGTTTGTGCCCAGTCGCTTGAAATGTCCAATGTGGATTTTGCCCAGCAGGCAGCAGCTATTGGAATGGCAAAGCAGAATTATGAAGCTAATTTTGCCGCTTTCAAGGCTATGGATAAAATGACGGAGAATGCGATAGGGCTTATACGCTAAAAGTATCTCTCCCTTAGGGCGCCTAAATGGACATCTTTTATAAGGGTATGTTATAATTAAGCAAGTTTTTAGTGCTGTTTCCCTTGGAAGCCCATGAGGGGAGGAAGATTTTTGCGGGAAAAGGAAAATTCTAATTCCAATTTTGAAAAACTACTAAGGAAGAGCGCAGGAGCAGGTTCGGGTTCCATCCGCCAGACGCGGATGGAGCCCTATGACTTTAAACAAAGCGAAAAATTTACTTCTGACCAGCAGAAATTTCTTCACGGAATTTTCACGCGCTTTGCTGAATCTGTTATTACCACTCTTGCCCCTATACTCCAGTCCCGGGTTCAGCTGGACCTTGTGAGCATAAAGTTGAAATCATATCGTTCATTTCTTCAGACGTTACCGGACCCTTCAACTCTTATTGTATTCAGGGTTGATTCTGAAACCAAGGGTATGCTTGTATTAAGCCATTCCCTGAGCAGCGCCTTAGTTGACCGGCTTATGGGCGGCAAGGGCCAGCCCTTTGACGAGAACAGGTATTTTACCGAAATAGAGAGTGCTGTCTTAAAGAAGACGGTTGACCGGTTCATGGAATGCTACCATGATGCGTGGCAGCAGGTAAAGGATATAAAACCCCAGTATGTTGAGATGAGTTTTAACCCTCTGGGCGTGCACATTGCCTCGCCTTCGGAAGTTATGGTTTCAGCCTCATTTAATACCAAGTTAGCTCTTGCTCACGGCACAATGGAGGTCTGCCTGCCCTTCAGGCATTTAAAGAACGTGGTTCCAAGGGCAAGTTTTGACGAATTTATGCTTTCCCGCACCACCCAGGTGCCGGCAAGCCAGTCCATCACGCCTTTGTTTGCAAAGAATCTGGAAGGGGCAAAAGTGCCGATATCGGTGGAGCTGGGGGATGCAGAGATTTTCTTCCAGGATCTTTTGAATCTTGAAGCCGGTGATTATATAAAGCTTGAAGCTGAAACCACAAGCCTTATGAAGATAAAAGTCAACGGCAAGTCAAAGTTTCTGGGCAGGCCCGGAGTAAGAAGCGGTAGAATGGCAGTTCAAATCAGCAAAGTGCTGGCGGAAGGAGATGAAGAATTTGAAGAATGAAGGATTCTTCAAGGAAGACAGAGATCAGCCCCAGGTTCGTTCAGTCCAGTTTGGCTCTCTTGAAGGAGCGGCAGCTCCTACAACAGGCGGAAGCAGCATAGATCTTTTAAAAGATGTTCCACTTGTGGTCCAGGCTGAACTTGGAAGAACGAAGATGCTGGTAAAAGAAATTTTAAAGCTGGGCGTGGGCTCGGTCATTGAACTTGAAAAAGAAGCAGGCGAGGCTGTTGATATTTTAATCAACAACAAGCTGATAGCCCGTGGCGAGGTAGTTGAAATTGAGGGTAATTTTGGAGTACGAATTACGGAGATACTGAATAAGTAAGGGCTGAGGTAATTGAAATTTTTGAAAACCCATGGATTATTAAAAAACAATGTACCTGTTTTTATAGTGCTTCTTCTTATAGCAACGGTTCTGTTGAATATAAAATTTTCAAAGATGGCGCTTTCTGAGAATCTTACTAAGACTGCTCCTGCAAGCACGGCTGCGAAATCAGAGCCGGCGGCGCCTCCTTCTTCACCGGAGGCTGCGAAATCAGCCTCTCCGGCTGAAGCAAAGGACAAGCCGGATTCATTGCCGCAGGTGGCAAAGACTGAGACGCCAATCTTTGCCGGAGGAACGCAAGATGAGCGCAGCTATATTCCCAAGACCAGCTTGCTTGGATATATATTGATGGTGCTGTTTTCTCTCGCAATTGTCTGCCTTCTTGCTATGGTTGTTTTAAGAGTTGTTTATTCCAAAGCAGGCTTAAGCCTTAAAGGATTTTCAAAAGATAAGTTAATTAACGTAATTGACCGGCAGATGCTTCAGCCAAACAGGATGATTTACATTGTTGAGGCGGCAGGGAAATATCTCCTTATAGGTGTTTCGGACGGAAATATTTCAATTCTTACCGAGCTTGACAAAGACACCGTTCTGGCAAAAGGAGTAAATTCTTCCGGAGTCAGTCAGAATATAGGTTCTTTTCCTCAGTATTTCGCCAATCTTCTGTCAGGAAAAAAAACTGAAAAGAAACCGTAAATTTTGGAGGTCATAAGCGCCGATGAAATCAGCAAAATGGAAAAAAATATCCCTTCTGGTTCTTGCGCTGGCTGTTTTGTTTATTGTTTTAAATTCCCTGCCTGCGCCTGCCCAGGAAGGTGCTCCACCGCAGATAGTTCTTCCCAAAATACAGATAGGCGACCAGATGGTAAAGGGACCCAAAGCCGTGGCAATGCCCCTGCAGATTCTGGTTCTCCTTACGATTCTTTCTCTTGCGCCGTATATATTGATAATGGCTACATCGTTTGTAAGAATCACAATAGTACTTTCCTTTTTAAGAACAGCTCTGGGAACCCAGCAGGTGCCCCCAACTCAGGTGCTCATGGGCTTAGCCCTTTTTATGACTCTTTATATCATGATGCCGGTAGGCTCAAAAATTCACAAAGAAGCAGTAACTCCATTTTTCAGGGGGGAATTATCCCAGAATCAGGCTCTGGAAAAAGTAAGCAACCCCTTGAGAGAATTTATGTTCAGTCAGACAAGAACCAGTGATTTAAAGCTTTTTATGACCATGGCTAAGATAAAGGTGACTGGAAATACCACCAAGAAGGATGTTCCCACCTATGTTCTCCTGCCTTCATTTATGATAAGCGAGATAAAAACAGCCTTTGAAATCGGCTTTTTGATATATATACCGTTTTTAGTTATTGATATGGTTGTGGCTTCAGTGTTGATGTCAATGGGTATGTTCATGTTATCGCCAATGTCCATATCAATGCCTTTTAAACTGCTTCTTTTCGTCATGATTGACGGCTGGCAGTTGATTGTAAAAGGCTTAATCGAAAGCTTCCATCAGGGCGGCTAGGGAGGAAAAGTAAAATGAACGAAGATTATATTTTAAAAGTTTGCGGAGATGCTTTATATCTTATTCTGCTTCTTTCGGCCCCGATGCTGATTTCAGCCCTGGTTGTAGGACTTGTGATAAGCGTGCTCCAGGCAACAACGCAGGTTCAGGAGCAGACTATATCCTTTGTTCCCAAGATTGTAGCAACTTTTCTTGCGGTTTTAGTATGCGGCTCATGGATTGCCGGAATGCTTGCAAAGTTTACTATCGGTCTTTTAAACGGTATTCCAAACCTTGTTGGACACTGATACAGCGGAGGGTCATGATGCAGGCTGATGCCATTTTGCTCTGGGGAATGTTCCTTCTCTGCTTCGCAAGGGTAGTGGGATTTTTTGTGCAGGCTCCCATATGGGGAAGCGGACACATACCCAAGCCAGCTCTTGTAGGAACAGGTGCTTGCATTGCTGTTGTTGTATTTCCTTCCCTTCCGGTGCCCAAAGCGCTCCCGCCTGATTTGTTTGAACTTGCAATAATGCTTCTGGGACAGCTCGCCGTGGGCCTTGTAATAGGATATGTTTCCTTTCTGGTGCTTGCCGGAGCGCAGTTTGCCGGTGAACTTCTGGATATTCAGATGGGACTTTCAGTGGCGGCAAGTTTTGACCCGGCAAGCCATGGCACGGTAAACCTTATCAGGAGATTTAAGTTTTATCTTGCCATGATGATATATCTTATTCTTAACGGACATCATACCCTTTTAATGGCTCTTAAAAGAAGTTTTGAGGTTATTCCCCTTACGGGCTTTGAGTTTCCGAAGTCTTTGATATATAATTTAATTGACATGACAACGCAGGTCTTCATTATTGGAATACAGATTGCCGCTCCGGCACTGGCAGCGCTTTTTATAACACAGGTTGCCCTGGGGCTTCTTGCCCGGGTTGCCCCCCAGATGAATGTTTTCATGCTTTCCTTTCCGTTGAATATAATGATAGGCCTTATGATGATTCTCGTGGCACTGCCCCTTGTTTATAAAGGGCTTGATTCTTATTTTAGTACAAATCTGAATCAAATTCTCCAGAGCATAAAAATGATGACGCCAGGGAGGTGAGGTTAAGTGAACGAAGACAGCGATAAAACTGAAGAGCCAACAGAGCATAAATTACAGGAAGCAAGAAAGAAAGGGCAGGTTTTTAAGAGCCAGGATGTTATATCCACTCTGCTTCTTCTGGCAACGGCAGGTATGCTTCTTCTTGCCGGAAGCTGGATGGTTGAGCAGATAGGGAATTTTTCCAGATATGTGTTTGGATTGATTCCCGGTATTGATATTAGCAAGAGGAATATAAATCTTGATTCCATCCAGACTCTTCTGGTTTTTGCCAAGGTTATGGGCCCAATACTGGCTTCAGCCTTTTTAATGGCGCTTATTGCAAACTTTGCCCAGATTAAATGGGTTTTTTCCACCGAGCCGATTATACCCAAATTGAGCAAGATAAGCCCGGTAGAAGGGTTTAAGAGAATCTTTTCAGTAAAATCTTTAATGGAGCTTGCCAAACAGGTAGCCAAGCTTTTAATAGTGGGATGGGTCTGTTATAAGGTGGTAAAATCCGATATCATGTACCTGCAGTACAGCGTAATGTGGGATATTCCAACCACTCTTCACTTTCTCAAGGGAATGGTGGTAAAGATTGTTGCTTATGTTCTTGTTGCCATGGCTGCAATAGCGATAATTGATTACCTTTTCCAGCGCCAGCAGTTTATGAAGCAGATGAAAATGTCAATCCAGGAGCTTAAGGACGAATACAAGGAAACAGAAGGAAATCCCCAGGTTAAGTCAAAGATGCGCCAGCTTATGAGACAGGGTGCCATGGCAAGGATGATGGAGGAAGTTCCCGATTCCTCTGCGGTTGTTACAAACCCCACTCACCTTGCAGTGGCGGTAAAGTATGAGCAGGGTGTTACCGAAGCTCCTATTGTTGTGGCTAAGGGAGAGCATATGGTGGCAGTGCAGATAAAGCTTCTTGCAGAGGACAACGATGTGCCGATAGTGGAAAATGTAGAGCTTGCAAGGGCGCTTTTCAAGCACTGCGAAGTGGGACAGACAATTCCGGTGGAATTGTATAAGGCAGTAGCGGAAGTTCTTGCTTATGTATTTAAGCTGAAGAAGAAACGGCAGATGATGAGGCGAAGACGCATTGCAACGATGAAGAAAGCGTCTGCAGGTTAAAAAAGAGGAAATAAATATGGGAAAAATTCTTTCGGTATCAGTAGTTCTTTTGGCTTTCATCCTGTTTACCGGAATAGCTTTTTGTGGTGAAATTCATGACGCTGCCGGGCAGGGCGACTTGGCAAAAGTGAAAATGCTTCTTAATAGCAATCCCGACCTTGTTAATGAAAAGGACAAGCATGGCTTGACACCTTTGCACATAGCGGCATGGGAAGGGCACAAAGATGTGGCAGAGCTTCTGATTTCCAAAGGCGCTAATGTCAATGCAAAATGTAAGGATGGCAGTACGCCGTTGCATTTTGCCGCAATGCTTGGGCACAAAGATATAGTAGCACTTCTGATTTCCAAAGGCGCTGATGTCAATATAGAGGATGCCTTTGGCTATACACCTTTGCGCCTGGCGATAGAAGCGGATAACAAAGATGTAGTAGAGCTTCTTCGTGCGCATGGGGCAAAGGAATAGAAGCGGGTTTGATGAATCAAACCCCTACAAGCTAAAACAGGAGGAAATTATAGTTGGCGCTCCCGCAGGCTGAAAAGGGACCTCTTTATAAATACATAAAATACAGTGATATTGGTATTGCAGTTGTGGTAATAGGCATCATTGTGATGCTTGTTATCCCAATGCCTCCGTGGCTGCTGGATCTTTTACTTGTTTTAAATATCTTTGCTTCGGTTGTTACCATCCTTATTTCCATCTACATTTCAGACCCACTGGAGTTTGCGGTTTTTCCTACCGTGCTCCTTGTGGCAACTCTTTACCGGCTTGCCCTTGATGTTTCAGCTACCAGAATGATTCTTCTTAACGGCCACATGCAGGAACAGGGAATGGTTGGAAGAGTGATTCCATCTTTTGCTCAATTTGTGGTTGGAGGAAACCTGGCGGTCGGATTTATTATGTTCATAATTCTTATCATAATTCAGTTTATGGTAATCACTTCAGGTGCTGAAAGAATTGCCCAGGTGGCGGCAAGATTTACTCTCGATGCCATGCCGGGAAAACAGATGGCGATTGATGCAGACCTCCATTCCGGATTGATAGATGCCGAAGGCGCAAAACAAAGGCGCAGAGACATAGAACGGGAAGCAGATTTCTACGGCGCCATGGACGGCGCCGGTAAATTCGTCAAGGGAGATGCCATGGCGGCTGTGGTTATAATGATTATTAACGTCATTGGAGGTCTTTTGATAGGAATTCTCTGGCATCATTTGAACGCCGCAGTATCTCTTAAGACTTATGCAATGCTTACCATAGGAAACGGCCTTGTGACGACCCTGCCGGCATTTTTAATGTCAACGGCAATGGGCATGGTGGTTTCACGCGCAGCGTCTGAAGCCAACCTGGGTGTAGATGTTATAAGGCAGGTAACAGCCCAGCCAAAAGCTCTGAGAATTACTGCCATATTCATGTCCTTTCTGGGTCTGCTGGGACTTTTTACGGAAAGCCTGCCGGGCTGGCCCTTTTTATTCCTTGCCGCGGTTGCTTATACGATAGGTACTGTTCTTGAAAAACAGCAAAAGCAATATGATGAAATAGCTCAAGCGGTTGTTGAGCAGACAAAACAGGATGCAACCAAGAAGCCGGAAAGCGTTGTAAGCTTAATGCAGGTAGATCCAATTTCTCTTGAAGTGGGCAGGGGTCTTCTCTCACTTGTTGACCCTAACCAGGGTGCGAAACTCCTGGAGAGGGTGACCTCCATCAGGCGCCACATTGCCCTTGAGATGGGGCTTGTTCTGCCCGGGGTGAGATTCAGGGACAATCTGCAGTTAAAACCAAACGCCTATGTTATAAAAATAAAAGAAATTGAAGTTGCCGTGGGAGAGGTAATGGTTAACCAGTTCCTGGCTATCGGGCCTGAGGATAAATTAAGAAATTTGCGGGGCACAAAGACGGTTGACCCCACTTACGGCATGCCCGGCGTCTGGATATCGCCCGAACAGCGGGGGGACGCCGAAAGGCTTGGGTGCATGATTTTTGACCCGGTAAGCGTTATTGCCACCCAGCTAACCGAGGTTATAAGAAACCACGGCTCCGAGATCCTTGGCAGACAGGAAGTTCAGGCGCTGGTTGATACTGTTAAAAAGACCCATCCGGCCGTGGTAAAAGAGATAATACCGGATGTTTTGTCTCTGGGCGAAGTCCAGAAGGTTCTTCAGAATCTGGTAAGAGAAAGAGTTTCAATCAGGGACCTGGTGACAGTTCTTGAAACCATTGCCGACAATGTTCACATGACAAAAGATACGGAAATACTTACCGAGTGCGTGAGAGTTGCCCTTTCCAGGGTTATATGCAAGGAATACATGAACAACGAAGGTATAATTAATGTTGTAACCATAGACCAGCAGATAGAACAGCTTGTCAGCCAGTCCATTCAAAGGACCGAGATGGGTTCTTTTCTCACGCTTGATCCCAATATAGGACAGGAAATACTTCAGGCAACAGGCGCAGAGGTGCAGAAGCTTCAGGAGAGGGGCTTGCAGCCGATAGTTCTTGCTTCGCCTCCCATCAGGCCCGCTTATAAGAGGCTTACGGAAAGGTCTTTTCCAAATCTGGTTGTTTTATCGTGGAATGAAATTGCACCAAAAGTAAACGTTCAATCAGTTGGAGTGATTTCATTTCAGTAGCCGGTTTGAAGGAAAAGTGCTTGCAGAGACGAATTTCTTTGACAAAAGACTCGCCTTTTCTAATTCTTGGAAAATTGAGGAGGAAGAATGATGGAAACCCATCTGGGACTAACTCCTGAAGAGATGATAAGTATCTTTAACAGAATGTATCTGGATGTATGGGAAAAAACCCGGGACAGGATAAACTGGAAGGAAGAGGATATACCGAAACTGCTTCTGGAGGTGCTGGAGGTAGTTATTACATCTGCCCGTGATGGAGCCATTCTTACCATGTATGAGAATAACGAAAAAATTTATATGGATTTAAAGGCTTCAGGAGTTAAACTTCAGGGAGTTTCCGTAAAAGAAGAGGAGAAGGCAAAAGAATAAAAAAATCGCAAATTCATCGCAAAAACCTCTTTACAATTACGGCTTAAGAGGTGATAATATAAGTAAGAGAAGAAATGTGCAAGGGAGGTGTAGAAAATGAATTTCATATCAAACATCATTGCACAACAGCAAATGTCAGCCAATGATCTGCAGAATGCAATGACTATTGCAACCCAGATTCAGGCAGATGCCCAGAAACAGCAGATGGAAAGGTGGAAAATCCTGCAGGACACGCAGACCAAGATTTTCGAAATTCAGCAGGATGTAACAGTTAACAAAGCCAAGACTCAGGACAAGATGTATCAGAAGTGGGACGAATATATCAGGGGCTAAAAAGGTAATACCAAAAAGATTTATTAAG
>JAMDEM010000144.1 GCA_023486985.1 Bacillota bacterium | reverse complement strand
TAAGCTCAATAATCAAAGTGTGGCATAGCGGTATAAGATGAGGAGTATATTTTGCCGCACCAATCCCGGCAAGTTTTGCCACATTAAGAACATCACCCTTCGCAGTCCCGCCGCTTTTTATAAGCTCAAGGGTCCTGGGTTTCATCAACAAGAATGCTTTTGCAACAGCGATTCTGTCAGTGTCCTTCTTTGAGCTGACATCCACCATCCTGGGCCTTCCCTTTTTATCGATATGAGTCAGCATTTTAACCTCCAGCCTCCGACATGGGAAAACTTACTTTTTTATTTATTTCTCTTTCCGCAGGCTTTTCTCTTATCGCCTTCCTTAAAATTTCCGCAATCTCCGCGTCCGGCGCGCCGGCGCGCAAAATCTCTTTTATGTTCACAGCTTTATCCGACCAGAGACATGGTTTTAAATAACCGCTTGCTGTAAGCCTTAAGCGGTTGCAGTCCCCGCAAAAACAACCGGAGATTGAACCTATGAATCCCACCAGCCCGCAGTTTTTCACCCGGTAATAAGTTGCCGGTCCCAGATTGTTTCCTGAATCATAAACTTTCATCTCATAAATATTTTTCAGGTTCTTCAAAACTTCATCAAGAGATACGAATAATTTCCTGTTATTCTCCCTCTGAATGCCGAGAGGCATAAGCTCAATAAATCTTACTGTTATTCTCTCATCCTTTGTTAGAGCGACAAAATCCGCCGCTTCATCCTCGTTGATGCCTTTTAAAAGAACCACATTGATTTTTACCGGATTCATGCCTGCAGCAAGGACATTTTCTATTCCCTTCCAGACATTTCCAAATTCATCTTCCCCTGTAATGTCTTTAAACTTCTCTCTCTTTAAAGTATCAAGACTTACATTTATTCGTTTAAGCCCTGCCTTATAAAGAGGCTTTGCAAACTCCGCCAGTAAAATGCCGTTGGTTGTAAGGGAAATATCCTCAAGCCCGGGAAGACTGCTTAACTCTGAAACAAACCCGGTTATGCCCTTTCTGACAAGCGGTTCTCCCCCTGTAATTCTTATCTTTGATATGCCGAGGGAAATGGCAATTCTTGCAACTCTTAAAATTTCTTCATATCTTAAAATCTCTTCCGGGGGCTTGAAGGAGAGCTTTTCTTTTTTGCAGTAAAGGCAAAAGAGGTTGCATCTGTCGGTAACAGATATCCTCATGTAATTTATTTTTCTGCCGAGCTTATCCCTCATAAATAACATTACCGCTGTCCGATGAATCATATCCTCCGAGGGCGTCCACCTCGTTTTTAAATTCAGAGGACCCTATGGCAGACATCAGGCACTTGATTGAATAATTTCCCATGAATCTGCGGGGGATAACAATATCCAGTCTTTCTTTTATCACAGGAATAAAATCCAGTTTCAGCGCCTTTGCCGCAGCCATAATACCGATTCCCGCGTCCGCCGTGCCGGAAGCAATGCTTGCCGCAAGAGTCATGTGGTTTGCCGACTCCTTATCGTAGCCGTTTATACTTAAAGGCTTTATATTCTCCTTCTGAAGGTGGTAGTCAAAAAGGGCTCTCGTGCCTGATCCCTTTATCCTGTTCATGAATATAACTTCTTCTCTTGAAAGGTCGTTCAAAGTCTTGATATTTCTGGGATTTCCATGCTTCACTATCAAGCCGAGATATCTTGAAAAAAGGTTCACCACGGTCACTGGAGTCCCGGCAAAAATTTTCTTTACAAAAGGAACATTGTACTCCCCGCTTTCCGTATCAAAAAGATGAATGCCGGCGATATGGGCGTAATTTTTCTTGACGGCGTCCAGCCCTTCCATGCTTCCCACATTTAAGGAATAAAGATCAATCTGGGGGCACTTGAGAAGTATAATATTCCTTAAAATATCAAGGCAGATATCGTGCGTTCCCATCACAATAAGATGATGCTCAATGTCTTCAATGTTTCTTATTACTCTTACATCAATCTCCTGTCCCTTTTTTAAAATATCACAGTCTGCCTCAACTCTTACAAAACCGTCCGCCCTTACCAGGGACATGAGAAGCGCTGCGCCTCTTGATATTGGCACAGCCACATAATCTTTTCCAATACGTCCCATTTTTACTCTCAGGAATTCGGTAAGCCCCAGGGGAGATGCCGCATCACAGGCAAGTTTCACTCTGGCAACAGGTCTTACCATATCAGGAAGACCAAGCATGCCGAGGATTACAGGCCGTGCAAAAATATGAAATGACAAAAAAGTGGAAACGGCATATTCAGGCAGTCCAAAAACCGGCTTGCCTTTGATTAATCCCATGCACACCGACTGCCCCGGTTTTATATTGACGCCGTAAATTATAAGGTCCCCTATCCCGGAGATAACCTTTGCAACAAGTCCCGTTCCCAGATGAGAGCCTGCAATAACAAGTATTATGTCTGATTCGTCAATAGAAGATTCAAATGCTAACTTCAAAAATTCCTGATCCTCCGGTACAATAGGGTAGGTGTGACCCATTGCTCCAAGTTCATTGACTGAATTGCCGAGGATATAGGAAGAAGATTCTATCATCTGCCCCACTTCGGGTGATTTTCCGGGTGAAACAAGCTGGCTTCCCACCGGAATAATTCCAATGCGCGGCTTTTTTCTAACCTTAATCTTTTCAACCCCGCCTGCCAGTACCGCGCCCACATCAAGAGACCGGATTCTGTGATTCTGCGGCAAAATTACTTCTCTCGCAGCCACATCTTCCCCGGCGGGGCTTACATTCTCCCATGCATCAACCGGTTCATTTATCATTACCACTTCATTGGATTTTAACTGGATTTTTAAAAGCGGGATAACCGCGTCAAATCCATCAGGTATGGGCCTGCCGTTGTCAATGAATATTGCTTCCTTGCCGATTTTCAACTCTTTCGGGTTTTCATTGCTTGCGCCAAAAGTTGTGGTTGAACTTACCGCCATGCCGTCAATAGCCGCAGAATAATAATGCGGAGAGGAAATAACTGCCGTTACAGGAAAAGCAGTCACTCTTCCCATGGAATGCTCCACTCTTATTTCTTCCGGTTCCCGCGGTTCGGCTGCTTTTTTAAACTCAAGCTCGCTGAACCACCTCTCCAGTGCCTCTTCAAGAGGAACAGATTCCATAGCTACCCGGCTTTTATACATTCAATCACCTCATTTAAAACCTTGCGAAGCAGCACGGGCTCTGGCTGAAACTTATTACCCCCGCCCCGATGGGGAGAGGGATAGGGTTAGGGGTAACCCCTGCTTTATTTAAAGCATCCAAGCTGGCAGCTTACTATTTTCACCTTTAATTCGTTGGCGCTCTCCCCTACCAGTTTCGGAGCCACTCCAAGCTCATTTGCAAGTTTTAATGCCGCCGCGCAGGAAAGTCTCCCATCCACGCACTTTTCTTTAACTTTTTCTTTAATTTTTTCTTTATCGGACATAATTTTTCACCTGTAAAACACTTCATAACCTGGTAGTGGCAAAGCTTAAACTTTCGCTTCGCTCTCGCCGAGCTGCTTGCTCGGCTTCATCCGTGAAATCAGGGTTTTGCGGAACCTTCTATGCTCGCCCTTTGCTCGCTAAGAAGTTCCAGCCAAAACCCGTGCTCTTGCTGCGCAAGCCCTCCCTATTCGGTCGGGACGCACCTTGCTTTGCCTTTTCTATGCAGACCAAGGTCTGCCACTACTACCTTATCTTACTACAATCGGGTCGGATAAACCCGACCCCTACATCGGCAACCTGTAGGGGTTTGATTCATCAAACCCTAGATACATTATACCTTTAACTTTTCAAGCTCATCTTTTAACAATTTATTAAGAACTTCCGGATTCGCCCTGCCAGCCGTGGCTTTCATCACTTTTCCCACAAGAAAGGCGAGGGCTTTTTCCTTTCCATCCAGAAAATCCTTGACAACCGTGGGGTTTTCCTCAAAAACAGACTTTAAATACGGCAGAAGCTCATTTGTGCCGGAAATCTGGACCCATCCTTTTTCTTTGATAATTATATCAGGATCTCCGCCTTTTTCCAACATTAATTCAACCAGTGATTTACCTATTTTGCCGCTGATAGTGCCTTCGCTGATGAGCTGTATCATTTTGGCTAATTGTCCGGGCTTAAGGGCTGTGTCATTTATTTCAAGCCCTTTTGCATTAAGATATTTGGATATATCGCCCTTTATCCAGTTGCTTATCTCCCGCGCCGCCTGAAGAGCGGGAATCTGTTTGCCCGTAAGATTCTTCGACTGCCTGAATGTTTCTTCAAAGAAATCTGCCGCTGCCTTTGATGAAACAAGAAGTCCGGCGTCATATTCATCAATGCCGTAATCTTTCATCAATCTTGACTTTCTTGCCAGCGGAAGCTCGGGAAGGCTCTCTTCAAGCTCTTTAAGCCAGCTTTTCTCGATTTTCATGGGCACAAGATCAGGCTCAGGAAAGTATCTGTAATCGTGGGCGTATTCCTTACTGCGAAGGCTGATGGTTATGCCCCTTCCATCCTCCCAGCCTCTTGTTTCCTGAATTATCCTCTCACCGTTCTCTATAGCCTTTTCCTGTCTCTCGATTTCAAAGGCAAGAGCCGACCTTACAGCCTTAAAGGAATTCATATTTTTTACTTCAGTTTTTACCCCCAGTTCCTCATCACCTTTTTTCTTGAGGGAAACGTTTGCATCACAGCGCAGGCTCCCCTCCTCCATCTTGCAATCGCTCACTCTTATCCATTGCAGAAGCGCCTTTAAAGTTGTGAGAAAATCGTAAGCTTCCTGTGGGGAGCTTATATCAGGCTCAGTGACAATCTCCATAAGGGGAACTCCAGCCCTGTTGTAATCTTCAAGAGTATAAAGTGATTGATCTATTGTACCGAGATGGGTGGACTTACCCGTATCTTCTTCAAGATGAATTCTTTTAATCCGCACGCGCTTTTTCCCGCTGTCAGAGTCTATCTCCAGATACCCATCTACAGAAAGAGGGTTGTCATACTGGGAAATCTGGTAATTCTTGGGCATATCGGGATAAAAATAGTTTTTCCTGTCAAATTTACTGTATTCAGGGATGCGGCAGTCCATGGCAAGCGCTGATTTTAAAAGAAGTTCCACTGCCTTTCTATTTACAACAGGAAGAACCCCCGGCAAGCCGAGGCACACGGGACAAACCTGCGTGTTGGGCGAAGCCCCGAATTTATTTGCACAACTGCAGAAAAGCTTGGTATTGGTAAGAAGCTCCACATGAACTTCCAGACCTATCACAACTTCATAACTCAAATTAAAACCTCCATTAATAAAAGGGGGTTATTTGAACTACTTACTCCCTCATGGACAAAACTAAGGCTTGTTCCGCTGCGAAATCCAAACTCACCCTTCGGGTTCAAACAGTGGATTTCGCGGACGCTCCACTTCCGCCAAGTTTTGTAAGCCATTCAGTCCGTATGTAGCTCAAATAACCCCCCTTTTCCAATAACCTCTAAATTGGTAGGTTAATTCTTCGGAATCCCTTTATTATCCTTGTTTTAAAAAGGAAACCCGTCCTCTACCGTAGAAAGGTTTTACGAAAATTTTTAATGAGGTGGTGGGTGTTTGAAAGTTAAAAAATTTCTGATTTTTTTTATTGCTCTTATTTTAATTTTCGCATTGATAATAGCGCTTGAGATACATATGAAAAAAACTTCAAGGAGTTCTGCCATGTTAATTTCCGCCGCCGCCAATTTTTCCACCGTTCTGCCTGAAATAGCCGAACTTTATAAAAAATCCAATCCTGAAGCACAGATAAACTTCAACTTTGCTTCTTCCGGAATACTTGAAAAGCAGATAGAATACGGCGCAACTGCCGACCTCTTTATAAGCGCATCAGCGAAAGAAATGGACAAACTCCAGGGCAAGATGCTTATTGATACCGCCAGCCGGAAAAATCTTGTAAAAAACAGGCTTGTACTGGTTGTCCCTGCCGATTCAAACATAGCAGGAAATGATTCTAACACCCTGCTTGATGCCTCTATCAAAAAAATAGCCGTGGGAGATTTTAAAGCCGTGCCGGCAGGTGAATATGCAGAAGAAGTTTTAAGCTACTACAAAGTAGAAAAAGAGCTTGAAGGTAAACTCATTTTCTGCGAAAATGTAAAGCAGGTGCTTAAAAATGTGGAACTTGGAACCGCAGATGCAGGTTTTGTATATGAAAGTGACGCCATGACTTCAAAAAAAGTTAAAGTCCTCTGGGTAACACCTGATGAATCACACTCTCCCATAGTATTCCCGGCGGCGGTTCTATCCGGTTCATCAAAAAAAGAAGAAGCAAAGAAATTTGAAAATTTTCTTTTCAGCAAAGAGGCAGGTGCGGTTTTTGCCTCTCACGGATATATACCTGAAAGTGCAGGAAAATGACTGAATTACTTTATCCGCTTTATCTTTCTTTTAAAGTTGCCATAGCCTCAACAATCCTTATTTTCATCTTTGGCATTGCCTTAAGCTGGCTACTGGCAAGAAAAAACTTTTTCGGCAAAAACTTCATTGATGTTCTTCTTAATATGCCGCTTGTTCTTCCGCCGACAGTGGTTGGATTTTTTCTTCTTTACCTGCTGGGAAAAAACGGGCCCATAGGAAAAATCCTTGCACAATCCATGAATCTTACAATAGTTTTTACACTGGCAGCAGCTGTTATTGCTTCGTTTATCATGGCTCTTCCTTTAATGATAAGGTCATGCAAAGCGGCATTTGAATCCGTTGATGTGCGCCTTGAAAATGCCGCAAAAACCCTTGGAGCAAGCGATTGGCGAGTGTTCCTGGAAGTTACCCTGCCACTTGCCTGGAAAGGAATTCTGGCAGGACTCGTAATGTCATTTGCACGGTCTTTAGGAGAATTTGGAGCTACGATCATGGTGGCGGGAAACATTCCATTTAAAACCCAGACAGCGCCGTTAGCCATCTACTCAGCTTTCCAGGGAGGGAATGAAGAGCAGGCAAAACTTCTTGTTCTCTTCATGACTGTTTTATCATTTGTTACAATATGGGTGGTAAATTCTTTAAGCAAAGGGAAAGACTATGCTAACCGTTGATATAAAAAAATTTCTTAAAGAATTCTCTTTGAAAGCCGCATTTAATGCGGATAACGAGATTATCGGAATCTTCGGTCATTCAGGCTCAGGCAAAACCACCCTGCTTTCCTGCATAAGCGGAATCCTCACCCCCGATGAAGGCGAGATACGATTTAACGGCACTGTCTTCTTCTCATCAAAAGAAAAAATAAATTTTCCCATGCAAAAAAGAAAAGTCGGATATGTCTTCCAGGATTACATGCTTTTTCCCCACATGACTGTAAAGCAGAATACCAGGTTCGGCATCATGAACAAATGCGCAAAAGAGGTTCCCGGGTGCAGCCGGAGCGTAAAAGAGATTCTAGAGCTTCTAAAAATCATTGACCTGCAGGAAAGATATCCACACGAGCTTTCGGGCGGCGAAAAACAAAGGGTTGCAATAGCAAGGGCTCTCATGATAAGCCCGTCCATACTTCTGCTGGATGAGCCCTTCTCATCACTTGATGAGCCTTTAAGGGAAAACCTGCAGGAAGAAATGATGGAAATTCAAAAAGTTTTCGGGATACCTTTTATCTGGGTAAGCCACGACAGCCGGGAGATTGAAAGAGTTTCTAAAAAAGTGATTGTCCTGGAAAAAGGAAAAGTAATACAGTCTTCCAACCGGTGAGAGATTGCCACGGCTGCTGTTGCAGCCTCGCAATGACCGCCGCCCCCTCACCTCCATCCTCTCCCCGCAGGGGAGAGGAACAATTTATTGAATCCCACTGCCCCCAATGGAGAGAGGAAGGATGAGGAGCGTATTTTTACTCCACTTCGTTTTCCTCAACCTGCTTCGGCAGGAAATTCAATATCAGTATCATCACTGCAAAAACAAGATAAGCGATTGTAAAGTTATACGGAATTGACTGCATTCCAGCCGTAAGCTTCCACGGCAGGTATATCTCCCCGCCCGGCATCGCAGAATGGATAACACCGAAGAATGTAAAAACCGCCGTTATCAAAAGATAAACAAAGGCGGAAATAAATTTTCTGTCAATGATAAAAGCCAGGATTGCTCCCCACAGCATGGCTGTCAGAATAAATCCGTGGCCCAGAGCCGTTATCACCATATAACTTTTTGCAGTTCCTGCAGGCAGTGACTGCACGCCGGCGTTCAAAGCCCCCATTAAAGTTGAAGTTTGAATTCTTACCAGCTCAGCCACTATGGGAAGGTATGCAAAAGTTACAGCCGGTGCATGATGCCGGGGACAGGCATGATAAGCCTGGGAAATTATTTCAAGCCCTACAAAAATAAGAATAGGCGCCACTGCCGCCACGGGCAATATATCAACTATGGCTGAAATAAAGCCGAACATCCCGCCAATGCCGATGAACAAGCCTGTTGCAAGAGTGTATGCCGCCCGTCCTCCCATTTTCTTATAAGCAGGATGGCCGATATACGGAGTTGACTGAGCCACGCCGCCGCATACTCCGGCAACAAGAGTTGCAATCGCCTCGGTAAGAAGAATGCTTCTTGTTCTGTATTCGTCTCCTGCAACACGGGCGCTTTCCGTAACATTGATACCGCCTACAATTGTAAGGATTCCAAAAGGGATAGCAAGAGGAAGGTAATTAATTGCCTGTGTTAACCCATCCATAAACCCTAAAGTAGGTACAGGCAAAGCAACTATTAAATTAATTTTAGGAAGGACAAATTCTTTGCCGAGACCGCCGGTCGCGCCAAGAATATAATAAATTATTGTCCCGAGAAGCACTGCGGCAAAAGCTCCCGGAATATGACCGGGAAGCCTTATCCTTGCAACAAGAGCATATAAAACAAGCCCCAGAGCCGCCACTCCTACAATGGGCAGGCTGAAAATTTCAATCAGGGGAAGAAATGCCAGCAGGGCAAGCCCTATCCCTGCCAGGGATCCAAGAAGCCCTGCCTGGGGAACAATCCTTCCTATCCAGTCCCCGAAAAATGACATTATAACTTTTACAATTCCTATCAGCACAAGCGTTGCCATGCCTATCTTCCATGTTAAAATAGCGTCATGGCTGGCCAGATAACATGGACCGAGAACTGCAAAAGCAATTCCTATGGTTGACGGGGTATCAAGACCCAGAGGCATTGCGGTAACTTTAGTATGACCTGTTCTGCGGGCAAGACGGAAAGCAAGCCAGGTGTATATAATATCCCCTATAAGAACACCGAAGGCTGTGCCGGGGATCATTTTTGTATATATAACATCTACCGGAAACTTGAAAACTCCAACTAAAATACCGGTAAGTATCACTAAGTTGGTTACATTATCCAGCATAAGGCCGAAGAAGGCATTCAAGTCTCCCAATGCCGCCCACTGGTATCTATTTGCAGGATTGCCTGCGTCTTTTACATTCTCCATTTTTCCCTACTTTATCGGTATATTGAGAGCAAGCTGGATATTATCTATAAGCTCTGCAAAAAGAAAAGGTTTTGTGATATAAACGGCTGCGCCCTCCTGGTAGCCTTTCAGAACATCCATATCGCCTGTCTTTGCGGTCAGGAGTATCACTGGAATGTCTTTCGTGCCATTATCGGCTTTCAAGCGGTTAAGTACTTCAAAACCGTCCATCTCAGGCATCATAATATCAAGCACTATCAAATCCGGTTTCTGGGTTTTCACCAGGTCAAGGCATTCTTTTCCACTGCCAGCCTTGACTGAATCAAAATTGTTCATCTTAAGCGACATTTCAAGAGATTCAAGAAGCTCCGGCTCATCATCCACAATCATGATTTTTTTCTTCTCATCTGTTGTCATTTTAACGCCTCCTTTTTGTTTAGCGTTATTATTATACCCGCTTTATGCCGTATATAATCCCCCTCACCTTCATCCTCTTTTCTACTTTCCGCTTCGCTCCTTTTCATCGCGGAGCTCAGGGTTTTGCGGAACCTTCTAGGCTCTCATTCCTGCTCGCCAAAAAGTTCCAGCCAAAACCCGTGCTCTTGCTACGCAAGCCATCCCTATTCGGTCGGGACGCACCCCGGCGGGGAGAGGAAAACTTTTAACTATCCATCTTCCCAAAGGGCGATGGGAAACTGCGCTATCCCTACCTTTAAATTATGAGGAGAACTCTTTATCCCTCCCCTTAAATTATGAGGAAAACTCTTTATCCCTCCCCTTAAATTATGAGGAGAACTCTTTATCCCTCCCCTTAAATTATGAGGAAAACTCTTTATCCCTCCCCTTAAATTATGAGGAGAACTCTTT
>JAMDEM010000177.1 GCA_023486985.1 Bacillota bacterium | reverse complement strand
GCAATCTCAAAACGGGATTTCCCGCTTCGCCCATAATGATAAACTTTGTAAGGTTATTCATAGGACGAGATACTAGATCAGGACTTCCTGCCATGCAATAAAAGGCTATTGCAATCCCAGAGCCTGTGTAAGTTTAGCCTTGTCAAAGCCCAGTATTTTTTCTAACGTTCCGTCATCTTTGGTGATAACGGTAAAAGGAACACCCATCTGACCGCTTAAGCTAAACATCTCCTGTAATCCTTTTTCATCCTGATCCACAGAAATATTTTCATATTTTACGCGCTTTTCATCCAGAAAAGCTTTTTCCATCCTGCAGTATGGTCAGGTCGGGGTTGAATAGATTTTTACCTGTGGCATATCAAGCACCTCCATTATATTTATTCCCAGTTTCAGGGATAATAACAACTCTATTCTGTTTTCAATATTGATTCCCGCCGGATGGTTCAGGATTCAAGAAGGTATAGTAATTTTGCCGCCGTAATAACCCAGAAGTATCACCGTGGGTGTCATTAAAAAAAACATTAAAATGTAAACCCATGAAAGGTGTGTCCCGGAAAATGCAATCTGAGGGTCAAGAGTCCGCCAGACGGCAACAGTAAGGCTTATGGCAGCCAGCACGATTGAGAAAAGTATCTTTCTTGAGAAGACGCGGGTCATTTTGCCGTAATAGATTGTTTTCCATGATAGAAAGCCTGTGCCTATTGCAAATGGAACAGAGAGTAGAGCCATAACCTGCACATAGTACGAGGCTTGCTCAAAAGACGGCAATTTTGTTGCCAGAAATAAAAGTAATAAACCGCAGGATGCGATTGAAAGAGCAATTGGAAAGTGTATCATCATCCTGTGGGGATGTAATTTGTTTAATTCCATTGCTGACTTATATATAAATGAAGCTTTTCTTGCAGGTACTTCTTTCTTTTCTTCCTTACCTGGTTCTTCAACCAACGCTCCAACCATAGGGTACCTTTCAAAAACTTCTTCTCCATGGGGGGCTTCAGCAAATTCCCCGGTAAGGTCATGACCGGCCGAGTGCAAATTCCAGTGATCCCCGCCCGCCCAGATAGAGCTTGAGGTCACATCATACACTTTATTTTTATAGCAAAGGTAAACCGGTTTTCCGTTTTTTCCGTCATAATCTTTTAACTGAGCAGGCGTTAGCTTTATCATAAATTTCCTTTTATAACTCCCCCTCTTTAGTAAAGAGGGGGAGTTGTGTTCCTCTCTCTTAACTTAAGGAGAAATTCCCTCCCCTTAATTTAAGGGGAGGTTAGGAGGGGTTATTTGTTTAAGTCCCTAGCTCCTTTTTAACAAAGAGGGAGAATTTGTGCCCCTTCCCTTAATCAGGGTTTTCTTTTAACCAGTTTAATATTCCCCCGTAAAGGATAAGCTGTGTTTCCCTTTTATTCAGCCGGTGTTCCACCCGATATTTCTTTTTGCCTATCAGCATTGTTACAGATGGCTTTCCTTCTTCAAGTTCTTTTCTGATTGAAGGGAAGCTAAGTGTTGTGCCTACCTTCAAGGTTTTATATATTTCATCATCTATCACCAGCGGAATCAAGCCGTGATTGATAAGGTTTCTCCGGTGAATGCGGGCATAGCTTTTTGCCAGAACTCCTCTTACGCCGAGATGTTTCGGGGCAAGTGCCGCATGCTCCCGCGAAGAGCCCTGGCCGTAGTTATTTCCTGCCGCGATAAATCCTCCGCCCCATTCTTTGGCACGGTTTGCAAACTCGCTGTCTTCCTTCATAAAGGTATATTTTGCCAGCGCCGCCACATTAGAGCGGTCTGCCATTACAATTACTCCGTCAGGAGCCATTGAACCGGTGGAAATATTATTTCCAAGATAGATTAGCACCCGTCCTTTCAGGCTTTCCTCCAGGGGTTTTTGCTGAGGCGGGGGCTGAATGTTTCTTCCCCGTTGAATTACAATGGTTGAAGCTTTTTCCGGGGAAGGAGGTTTAATAATCATGCTGTCATCTATCACGGGTTCTGGAATTGTTATTGAAGGGGGATCCCCCAGTTCTCTGGGATCGGTAATCACGCCTTTAAGTGCTGCTGCGCCGGCAACCTCCGGACTGGCAAGATATACCCTGTCGTTGATAGTTCCGGACCGGCCAGGGAAGTTTCTGTTAAACGTTCTTACGGATGCCTTTCCTTCAGGCGGCGCCTGTCCCATTCCCACGCATGGCCCGCAGGCAGGTTCCAGGATTCTTGCACCCGCATGGATTAACTGAAGAAGCACTCCTGAGCGGGCAATGGTATCAAGAATCTGACGTGAGCCGGGTGAAACTGTCATGACTACATTTGGATTAATTTTATCTCTGGCAATAATTGCCGCAGGAACTGCCAGATTTTCATACCATGAATTCACGCTGGAGCCGATGCAGACCTGAGCCACTTCTGTGCCGGCAACTTCCCTTACGGGGACCACGTTGTCGGGATTTTGCGGCATGGCAATCAAAGGCTCAATCCTGTCAAGTTCAACGGTAATTTCTTCATCATAACGGGCATCATGGTCTGGAAGAATTTCAACAAAATGATCTTCTCTTTTCTGCATAGCAAAGAATTTACGCGTCTGTTCATCAGAAGGGAATATGCCGGTTGTTGCACCAAGCTCGGTTATCATATTGCAGATTGTTGCTCTCTGGGTGACGGTAAGATATCCAACAGACGGACCGGTGAATTCATAGATTTTACCCAATCCGCCTTTTACAGTATATCTTCTTAGCATTTCTAAAATAATATCTTTTGATGAAACCCATGGCTGTAGTTTTCCTGTTAAGTGAACCGCTACAATTTTTTGAGTTTCAATTTCAAAGGGGTGCCCTCCAAGTGCAATTGCCGCATCAAGTCCTCCGGCTCCGATGGCAATGCAGCCCAACGCTCCTGCCGTGGGAGTGTGGGAATCTGCTCCAATCAATACTTTGCCGGGTCTTGCAAATCGTTCAGTGTTAACCTGATGACAGATGCCGTTCCCGGGGCGGGAAAAATGGAGCCCGTATTTTGCAGCAAATCCCTGAAGGAAGAGGTGGTCTTCGGGATTGCGATAATCCAGTTGAATCATGTTGTGGTCAATATAAATTATTGCAAACTCTGTTTTGATGCGCTGCATGTCAAGCATTTCAAATTGCATGGCTGCCATTGTGCCGGTGGCATCCTGCAAAAGTACGTGATCCACCTTAATCTTGTTTTCCTCGCCGGGTTTGAGATTGCCTGAAATTAAATGTGCTTCAAGAATTTTCTGCGTTACTGATTTACCCATATTTCCTCCTTTTAAACTCCCACTGCCCCTCTTTGAAATCCCCTTTTACTAAAGGGGGATCAGGTGGGGTTAATAAATCAAACCCCCTGCAAGTTGTCAAAGCATGTCTATGAAATAACGTGAAAAAACAAGCTTTGCTTATTGCTTTATCAATTGGTCTATTTTTGCCGCAATTATAAAATCATTCTCGCTTAATCCCTTTATTGCGTGGGTTGATAAAATAATTTTTACTTTCCTGTAGCTGTGAATGAAAATATCAGGATGATGAGCTTCGGATTCCGCAATTTTTCCTACTTTATTTACAAATTCCAGCGCCTGTCTGAAATTTTTAAATTTAAATTCTTTTTCAATAAAATTTTCTCCGGGATTCCATTCCTTAACCTGGCTTAAATATTTTTCTGCTTCTTCTATAGTGAAGGGAGGAACGCCTCCTTCGCAGGGAACGCATTTTTTTTCAAGCAAACCCAAGAAAATCACCCTTTTCCCGGGCAGGGATAAACCCGGCCACTACATAATCTTTCACTATAAATCGCTATGTAACCTGTAGTGGCAAAGCTTGCTTTGCCATTCCCGGCAGACCAGGGTCTGCCATTGCTACCTTACTACAGGCAGTGGCTTGATTTATTAAGCCTTATTTTATTATTTCACTGAAAAAGGAAATTCAAACATTTTTTAGCAAAATGAACAGGGAGGTTAAAAGCCAGCTAAAAGGTATGAAAAAATTTTAATACATAGAATTAACATTCTCTAATTATAATTATAATATACCTAATGTAGTATCAACTGGTTTTCTCAAAATTTTTATTAAAAAAAATAAAAAATCATATAAGACAAAGAAGGATTTCACAATCAAGTGTGAAATTATAAGTCTGTTAGCAAAAATATTCACAATCGCAATACTACTAAAGAGGGGGTGGAACTTAATAAAAAAGTTTTTTATTTTCAAATAGAAGGAGGTTAAGATGAAGTTCAAGGGTAAGGTTTTTTTAGTTTTTCTAGTAATTTTCGTAGGTGTTTTAGCTGCTTTTTTTATTGTGAGGGCAAATGGCAATGTTGAAAAAACCTATGTGGGAGCCGAAACTTGCAAAGGCTGCCACGATGAAGCTTACAAGCAGTATGACCAGACCCCTCACAGAAAAACTCTCCTGGATTCTGCTTTAAAAGACGATGAAAAAGGATGCGAGGCATGTCATGGTCCCGGAAGCGCGCATGTTGAAGGCGGAGGAGACAAAACTAAGATAATATCTTTCAAGGGGTTATCAAGCAAGGAGGTCAACCAGATTTGTTTGAAATGCCACAGTCAGACCACCATGCTTTTCCAGTGGAATTCAAGCGAGCATGCAACAAAAAATCTGTCATGCATCTCCTGCCACAATCCTCATAACTACGCAAGAAGGAACATGCTGGAGAAGAAAGGTTCCGAGCTTTGTTTTGAATGCCATAAAGACAAAAAGCTGGAGGCTAGTCTTCCTTCTCATCATCCCATACTTGAGGGGAAGATGGAATGCTATTCCTGCCATAATCCTCATGGCGGGGCAAAAGACAATTTGAAGGCGGAAAAGATTGTGGAACTCTGCATTCAGTGCCATGCCGACAAGTCAGGACCGTTCAGGTTTGAGCATCCTCCTGTTGAGGAAGACTGCCTGTACTGCCACAAGCCGCACGGCTCTGTAAATGACAGACTTCTTGCTCAAACAGTTCCATTTCTCTGCTATAAGTGTCATGCTATTCCGCATGTCGTTGCATTTGTGCCTGGGACAGACCCATTGAGCAGAATAGACCGGTTTGAATTTAGAATCGGTTGCACCAACTGTCATTCCGCTATTCACGGTTCCGACAGACATGAAGCACTGAGATTTTAGAAAGGGAGGTGAAAATAAATGAAAAAAATAATTTTTATAATAATATTAATTTCAATACTGGCAATACCATTCGGGCTGTTGATTGCACGAGCCGATGAAGCTTCGACTGCTCCTCCGGCACCCGCCGAAGAAGAAGGCGCGGTAGTATTTCCCGGAGGCTACTTTATTCCCGAACTTTACTGGATAGATTCACGCGGTACCAATCAGAGTTTTGTCCGGGAATATGACGGCAGGGGAGGAAATAATAATACCCTGAAACCGGATATAAAAGATTTCTTTTACCGGGACAGGACGAAAGACGGAGATTCTTCCTGGGAGCTGGGACTCAGCTATCCGATCATGGGCGATGAACATGTGCATTTTTACTACGATGCAGGCAGTAATGTTACATTAAAGGCAAGCATTGAAGGCCTTACCCACCGGATTGGAAGGTATCAGTACGGAGTGATAGTGGGAGGTCAGTACATGCAGCAGCCTTACGGACAGGGAGGCGCAAAATCATCCACTATCGATCTTACAAACGGCGCAGATTTTTTTATTAACCGTCAGTACCTGGACTTCAGCCTGGATTTCAGGATTCCAAAATGGCACCCCGTAAGGTGGCTTTTGAAGTTTAGCGACGAGATGAAAAATGGCCAGGTTGAGAGAAGGTATTCAGTTGGACCCACACAAGATCTGCAGTATATTGCCAGGGAGACTAAAACTTTTGATGCAGGTTTTGAAAGCAAGCTTGGAAAGAAGAATGCCCTTGCCGGACACTATTATGTAGTCCAGTTTAACGACACTGCTCCCCTGATTTACTCTGCTGGATTCGCTGACCAGACTCCCTGGCAGCAGCCTAATTTCGTAACCAGAGCCGGCGGAGTAAAACTAAGAGGAGACCTTACGGAAAATATATCTTACAATCTGGGGTATGGTTCCAAGAACAGAAAAAATCTTTCTACGCTTAACACAATAGATATATCTAACTTTAATGCGGGGATAAGCTGGAGACCGGATAATAACTGGATAGTTAACGCGAAATTCCAGAAAAATGATACAAACAGAAGCAAACTTCTTCAGACTCGTTTTGCTCCAGCAATTGATGCCTTGCCGTTAAATAATCTTTATATTACGGTAGGAGAACTAGGCGTAACATACCTTGGCCGCAACAATCTGGTTCTTGAGGGCGGCTATAAATATGAGCAGTTCAGCAGGCCAAATGCCAATAATCATATGGAAACCTTTACAGCTCCTGCCGCCGGGCTTTTCAACGGGCCGAACGACTCCAACTATAAAGCCACATTAAGCCTTGGATTGAAAGCCGTTCCTGTCAAAAATGTAAACATTGAGGTTTTGTACAAGAACATATCGAGCGATAAGCCTGACTTCAGAAGAGGCGTTGCAGGCCAGGGCAATAATTTCTCAGCCGCACTGGAATATCTTCCCAGTGATATGTTCATGGCTTTTGCAAACTATAATAATAATGACCAGAAAAGCAATGACGGAACTTTCACTGACAGGCTAACCACCTATGATCTGGGATTCATTGCTAAAATTAATTCTAAATGGGGGATAACGGGAAGATACGGACTGGAAGACGGCTTGTACACCAGTGATTTTTACTGGTTCTATTCAGGTGCTTTGCCTCACGGTGCTCCCAAGCCTAATGAATACGGCACTCCATTTGAATATAAAAATAATATTTTATCTGGCGAAATTTATTACAATATCAAAGAAGGTACAAAGCTGAGAGGAGTTTATACAGAAACAAAGTCTACCGCCACTAACCGGATTACCACCGGTTCGGAGCGCTTCCCAGTTGGCACAGGCGTAGTCACCGAGCTTGTTCCGTTGAATATCAGGATAAGGAGAGGCACGATAGGGATAGATTATAAAGTGAAAACCAATTACTCCTTATTCCTGGACTTCGGGATGGAATCATGGGCGGACACTTTTAACACCATTAACAACGGATCCGCGACAATAATACAGGGCGGAATAAACACAAGGTGGTAAATTTTTAGTTTGGTAAAAAGGGGGGGAAAATCTTCCCCCTCTTTTTTTGTTCTACTTTTATCCCTGCGGAGTGAAACAGCAGTAGCCTATCTCATCGCACCTGCGCTTTATTTCATCCCATTCGCCTTTTGGTACTACCTGAAGGGCAAGCTGGTACAGAATGTTGTCTTCTTTGTAAATATGACTGTCAAGTTCTTTGGCTATAAATAGCCCATGGTCAGTTAGTTTTGCAATAAATTCTTCATAAGAAAGAGTCTCAGCATTTTGGGCAAGCTTGTAAAGAGCTTCTTTTCTCCTGCGGAATTCAACGTGCTCCTGCCTCATTATCTCCGGAGGCTCAACTACTCCCTGTTTTTCAATAGCCGGGAAGATAACGTCTTCTTCCCGCTGGTGATGCTTTTCTGCTTCAATAAGCTCGTGAGAAACTTCCTTAAGCTCTGCAAGTTCTGTTTCAAGTCTTTTGAAATTCTTTTTTGACTTGAAAGTTTCAGTCAGTTCCTTTAATTTTTTCAGGTTCCCCAGAATTACCTGGTGCTCTTCCATAAGGGTATGGATGGGATGAGGAGCATGGACTTCAATCCTGTTTTTAACAATTGAATCCCTCATCATTTCAAGATGGACATCACAGAGCTTCCTGATTTCATCAACTGTAGTGCCTTCCCTGATAAGTTCCTGTTCAATCAATGCAATATCGGTGTGGCTTATGGAGTTCAAAATATCTTTTCCTTTCTCTTTAAGCTTTGCCGGGTCTCCTCCTCCATGAAGCTCCTTTATCAGGTCTTTTACCTGCTGTTTTTTGTCAGTTTCATGCATTGTCTTTGTAATATGTGCAACCCAGCGGTCCGGGTATTCCGTTGTCATTACCTGATATTGTCCCGGCGACTGACTTTCAAGAAGCATTGAAAGATGGGAAGGGTCATGGTCGTTTATGATTTCAAGAGTTTCGCCGGCAGCCAGTGCGCTAATAGCAGGAAACAAAAGATTGGGACGTTCAAAAGGAGAAACTTTTCTTACATCAAGAGTTTTTACGGCAGTTTCCATTTTTTTATCACCTCATTTTTATTTTTGTGTTATATTTCTTTTGTTTTCAGCCAGTTTTCGATACCGGAGCGGTCAATAAGAATGCGTTTTACTTTTCCTGTCCAGGCATCTTTAAAGGCTTCTTTTTCAGAGGGTGTAGCGCCGTTCCAGATGACTTTTTCAAAGAGCTGTATAATCTTGTTGTCAGATTCCAGGGCAGGAATTTTTTCCGGCGAAAATTCCACCTCCACCTGCTTTCCCGTATTAACATCTTTAAAGCGAACCAAATACGGCTTTCGTCCGCTTTCAGGATTGAATTTTAAAAGATTCTGCCTTTTGTATTTAAACATCATTCCCTTGAAGCCGGTTTCCGGGGCGGCACCGGTTATATATGAAATTACCTGTGAAATGGGTCCATAAGCGGCTTCTTCTCTTCCTCCTCTTATGGTCACTGCAATCTCGCCTCGCACAGGGATTTCCTTTTTATATAATGCTTTCAAGCCCTCCAGAGTAATAAGATAAGCTCCGGCAACGGTCGGGCAGGCGTGTCCTGCAAATTTGACAACATCAGAAAAAGAATATTCAAATAATGCTTCTCCCTTAACAGCTCCCAGAACTTCAGCCAGGGGCTCTTTAAGCTTTATGGAAGGAATTTCTTTAAAGAAATCCTGGAATTCGGCTTTTTCAATTTTTTCAATGGTTTTTGCCTTGCTCATGTTTTATCATATCCTTTTTATGTTGACTATCCAGTCTTTGGGTCCTTCTTCGACGGTCCCCCACTCATATTTTCCTTTTTGCTCGGCTTCAAATTGATAATGAAGCGGTTTCGGGTTGTGGTCGTTGATTATCTGAAGGACTTCGCCGGGCGTCATTTTTTCCCAGAATTCAAAAATTTTGTCATGGCGGTAAATGGGGTGCATTTCTCTTAAATCAAGGGTGATTAAATTTGTGTTCATTTTTCTGCCTCCTTTTTTTGCTGTCATTTATATTCGGCGGTTTTTATTTTGCGATTGAAAACTCTGCAGTTTGCTGCGGAGTGTCGTGCCGCAAAACAAGCTTTGCTTATTAAGGGAATTAGTTATCAAAGAACATGAAAGTAAGAGTCAGGTTTATCCCAGCCGATTGTCTCCTCATGAATTCGCTCGCATGAAATTGGTATTTCTAATACCAATTATACCAGGAAAGAACTAAATTTGTCAAGAGGGGTCTGATTATTTGAAGAATTAAGCTTGCCGAAGGCTCTTGGGTGGCCGTTGCGAGGAGGTCCGTTTAGACATCGAGCAGGGTATCCGCGCCGAAGGCGTAGATGGGTTTCGCGAAGCTACAGAATGTCATTGCGAGGAGCATCGCGAAGAAGCAATCTCCGTGGCAGATTATAAAAGGAAATATTCTTTGATTTTACGAATAAATAAGGAAAAGGAATGAAAGATTATGAAGCAGATAAGGTTTTCATCTCTTAGTTTTTTGATTATTTTGTTCGCTCTGTTTTTAACCGGGTTCCTTTTTTACGACACGGTTAAGGCGGAAGAATCAAAAAAGATTCTTACCCTTCAGGACATTATTAACATTGCAGTTAAAAATCATCCTCTTTTACGCCAGAGCCTTGCTCAAATCAGGCAGACAAAGGGATCCGAGATTGAGACAGAGTCCAATTCCAAGCCCCAGGTTTCTTTCCAGAGCAGTTATAATCAAAATGGGTCATTTAATGGCGGAACTGTTTTACGCACCAATTCATCCGGACAGGTTTCGAGCTTTTCCGGCTCTTCAGGCGGGTTAAGTTCTTCTCTTTCTTTGCAGCAGCTGATTACCGATTTCGGAAGGACTAATGCTTCAATTCGAGCCGCAAAAGAAAATGTTATACAATCCCAGCAGCAGCTATATAATGTGATTCAGCAGGTTCTGCTCAATGCATATCAAGGCTATTATAGCGTTCTTCAAAATGAAGCGCTTGTTAAGGTCCAGGAAGAATCGGTAGCTAACTTGAAGAAGCATTTGAATCAAGCAGAATCGTTTTTTGAGGTGGGAACAAAACCCAAAATAGATGTGACGCAGGCGAGGGTAAACCTTTCTAACGGCCTTCTCTCGCTGGAGCAGGCAGGCAATGCTCTGGAGGTTGCAAAAACGCATTTAAATACAGTCATGGGTACAAACAATCTTCTGCCTTACGAAGTTAAGGGAGAATTAAATTTTGAGGAATTCTCAATTACTCTTGAAGCTGCCCGGGCGAAGGCTTTT
>JAMDEM010000182.1 GCA_023486985.1 Bacillota bacterium | reverse complement strand
GAGGAGGAGGTGGCGCCGGTTCCGGCAGGCTCCATAACCACTCCCAATACATGGTCAGGCAGCTCTTTAACTGTAACTTCAGGAAGCGCAAACGGAAGTGTTTCAGGATTTTCTCAAGCCCCGGCAGTTCCCAATCAGGCAGTACTCCTGGTTGCCAATTCTACAACGTCAACTATATCAGGCGGCGGTGAGACTGCTACCCTTCCCTCCCTTGTCGGACCGGATATAACTTCAGGAACTCCATCGGCAGCTGTTCAGCCACCGGCGCCACCTCCTCCTCCGCCAGACCCTGAATCTGCCTCAGGATTCAGGCTGGCAGCATGGCAGCATAAAAAAGCAGAGATGTGCCTTTCAGAGTTCGGGCCGCCGCAGGAAATTACGGCTCCCCAGCAGCCTGTGTCCATACAGGACCTTTTTTCAGGACGCCCAGTAAATTCCCAGGTGAATTTGTCCTTTAATACAGGCGACCAAACCACATTTAAAGTGATAACAAATTTTTCATATCCACCACCACCCGGATACTACACCACTATTACAGCTACCTGTCAGGCAGTGAGAACAAACTGCTACATATTTGTAGATAATAATGTTTCCCTCTCCGGAGGCACAATCACGGATCTTGCCGATACATTTGCCAGCACTATTTATCCAAGAGATACCTCAACATTCGGCTCGGAATGGAACCCGGGAATTGACGGTGACAGCCATGTGTTTATTCTAATAACCAATGTTTTTCGCGGAACGGGCGTTGGCGGCTATTTCAATCCCGGTGATGAAAATCCATCATCGCCATCAAACCCCAGCAATCAAAAAGAAATTCTCTATGTGGACTCCTCATATTCCACTTTTCTTTTAAAAGCTATAATAGCCCATGAATTTCAGCACATGATAAACTATAACCAAAAAGACAGGCTGCGCGGCGTAACCGAAGATACATGGCTTAATGAAGGGCTTTCAAGATATGCAGAAGATGTATGCGGCTTCGGCATGCCACAGGGAAATTCAAGCACAGCATCGCAGGTAAAGACATTCCTTACCTCGCCTTATAATTACTCTCTAGCTCTCTGGCCCCCAAATTTTACGGGAGTTCATTATGCGGCATCTTATCTTTTTGTTCTTTATGTTGCCGAACATTACCCTGGAAGCATAAGCTCAATTATGACAAGTTCTTACACCGGCACCGCAAATGTGGCAAACGCAACGGGAGAAAGTTTTGCAACAACCTTCCAGAAGTGGGCTGTTACCCTTTATTATGACGGGCTTGTTTCAAACCCTGAATATAATTATACGTCTATACACCTTCATAGCACTTACTCCGGGTACACTCTTAACGGAGCCAATGCTGTATCGGTTACAACCTATCCTTCCAGCCTTGCATTTACGGCACAGCCATGGACGGCTTATTATTACTCGTACACTTCAACCTCCCCGGCGGCAAAAACACTTACGGTAACTGCAACAGGATTATCTTCATCAGCAGGAGTGTTTCTTTTTTATAAATAAGCGATGGAGGCGATCGGCATTGAAACAAAGAAAACTTTTATGGATTTTAATAACCCTCTTTACCGCGGCATTGATATTTTCCGGAGATTGGAGCAGCGGCGTAATGGCTAAGGAAAAAGAAAAGTTAACCACATTAACCGGCACATTCAGAATGGTCGGCAATGTGCCTTTTGCGGAGGTTGTCTTTACATCGGATGAGGGCAAAAGTTATTCCGTTATTGGGGAGACAAAGGATGTGCTTGCAAAACTGCAGGCAAAAAAAATAAAAATTAAAGGATACTTAAAGGAACACAACGGCAGATACACAAAGAAAACAATTAAGCTGGTAGAACTTACAGTGATTTATACTGAACAATGAAAAAAAGAGTGGTTACACTAAAGTCATTGCGAGCGGCGGGTACCCGCCATGAAAGAGTGGGTGAGCAATCTTTTTTGAAAGATTGCCACGGCCGCTTTCAGCAGCATCGCAATGACAAATTACTTCTTTGCCTTTTACTGTCTTTTCTTCTGCTTTTCCTGTGCCCTCACATGACAGGAGCCGCACAAAAGAGCGAAAAATGTGTTTTTGTTTCCGACCGGGACGGAAAGCCCGATCTCTGGATAATAAATTCCGACGGCACAGGCTTAAGGAAACTCACCGATGACCCTTATCTTGAAGAACGCCCACTATGGTCTCCGGACGGAAAGTATATTGCCTACGATTCCACCCGGGGAGGAAAATTGTTCTTCTCGGTATGGCTTACCGACATTACAGGAAAAAGATTCATTCAGATTACCCGCGAGCGCGACAAAGCCGGAATTCAAAGCTGGGTTAACTCAAATACAATTGCCGTCACGCGTCCTTCCAGCAACGGAGCCGTTGAGCTTGGAACCGTTGATACCAGAACAAAAAAAATCTTTGTCCTCTCCAGCAGCGGCACTGACTATAAATGGTCTCCTGATAAAAAGTGGGTTTTAATACAAACTGCCGGCAAAGACTACAGAATTGCACTTATAAAAGCAGACGGCTCCTCGTATAAAGAACTTACCGGGGGGGGAAAAGAATTTTCTCCTTCCTGGTCCCCGGATGGAAGCAAAATTGTATTCCAGGTGGGGCAAAATCCCACGGTACTCTCCAAAGGAATATGGACCATGTCAACGGACGGAAGCGGCAAACGCATGGTATCGCCTTTCGGCTTCCTGCCCCAGTGGCTGCCGGACAGCGGCAAAATCTTATTCATAAGCCAGGGTCAAAATAAGGAGCCCCAGATATGGACAGTTAATGTCGACGGCTCGGGAAGAAGAATGTTAACCATGGGCTCTGATGTTATCATCTCTTCCTACGCCCGGAAAATCGCCTTTATGAAAAAAGATGAGCTCTGGGCTATGGACATGGACGGAGCAAACCCCCGCCTGTTATCGGAAAACATTACAGGAGCATCATGGATTCCATATTCCAAAAAACTCCTCTGCGTCAAGGAAATATGGAGTCAGGGAAAGCCGGTGGGGTCAGATATTGTAATAATAAAACTGAATGGCTCGATTTTAAACTTAACCGGCGGGAAAGGAAAGAATACATCCCCTTCCTTGCAGACAAGTATTTACCGCACTCCAATTATCTCAAGGGAACCTGTAAAAACAACGCCTGGGAGTAATCCAGCCTTAAAGGCAAAACCAAAAGCAACTCCTTCAAATAAACCGCCGCCCAGAAAAATTAAATTTGGAAAACTAACCTGCCTGATGATGCCAAGGAGTAAAAACATAATATTTTCCGGGCCTGTCTGGTCTCCTGACGGAAGCCATGTGGCTTTTTCTTATCATGCCGGGAATCCGGCAAAAGGAGAAAGCCCGGGAGGAATCATTGCCGCAAGAGCAGATGGAATCGCCTACAGAATACTTTTCATTTTGAAACCGGAAAAACAGGGAATTTGCACCGATATTATTTATTCTCCCGGCGGCGGCATGTTAAGCTTTAAATTAGGCAGGAATCTCCTGGTTCTTGACCTTAAAAATCTGGAATACTTCTCCCTTGACCCTTATTTACTTCTCGGAACGAAAAGTCCCGCACCTGTGGCTTTCAGCGAACCGGCATTCTCCAGCGACGGGAAAACAATAATTTATGGAACAAAAAGCGATGAATCAGCAAAAGAAAAAGACCCGGGAACCAGCGGGCTCTGGCAGATTAAATTACCGGGAAAAAAGTTAATCTCCACTATTAAAGACAACGGCACCGATTACTCGGAGTCTCACCCATCCTGGTCGCCCGGGGGGAAATATCTTGTCTATTTTCTGGTAAAAAATGGAACCTCACAGCTTATGATTCTTAATAAAAACGAAGATATTGCAAAAAGCAAGGTTTTAACCAGAGAAACAGCTCCGGCAAAAATTACATGGTCTAAGGACGGCAAAAAATTAGCAGTGCAGAACGGGAATATAATAAAAATATTTGAGGTCCCTTCCGGCAATATAGAAACACAATTAATATCAGGAGAAGAAGGAGCAATATCGCCTGATTTTTCAAAGCTCATTTATACCGACGAAGAAACCATAACTATAAAATACATTAAGTCCGGTAAAACAAGAAGGATTGACAGCGGCGGAAAGAAAATAAAGGTTTCAGGAAAATTTGCCTGGTCGGCTGACGGCAAAAAAGCTGCCTTTATCTGGCAGAACAGGCTGTGGATTACAGAAACGGAGGAATAGCAAGTGAAGAAAAAAATTCTGATACTGCTTGCCTTTTTTGTATTTTTTAATTTTACCGTCTCTTATGCGCAGAATGAAGAAAAAAAAGAAACGCCAAAGCCTGAGCCTTCCTTTACCATGAAAAAAATCGGGGAAAAAGAACAGATACGCGTTTATGATATGGTTTATCCCAGCGGCAACCTTAAGATAAAAGGAAAAATTTTTATCCCCCTGAGGCACCTTCCCCCGCTTCCGGTTATAATTTTGAATCATGACGGAGTAAAAGGCATAAGCAATGCCACCATGGAGCGTGCTAAATTTATTGCCTGGCACGGCTTTATTGTCCTGGTGCCGTCTTACCGCGGCGAAGGCGGCTCGGACGGCGAGGTTGAGGTGGCGAAAGGCGAAGTTGACGATGTCCTTAATTTAATCAAAATAATCCCTAAAATAAAAGAAGCCGACAAAAAAAGAATCGGCATGGTAGGCACAAGCCACGGCGCTTTAATCACAGTGCTTGCCGCATCAAGAACAAAGGAATTAAAATGCGTCGTAGAGGCTTACGGTGTAATGGATATATTCCAGTGGTGGAAGTATCTCAGGGACCATAAATTTAAAACTGATGACCCTCTTTCAAAAAAAGTCTATGGGGGAGGACCATCGGAGAATCCGGATGCTTTTAAAGTACGGAATGCGGTAAATTTTGCATCAAGAATCCAGTGCCCCGTGCTGATAATTCATGGAGAAACTGACGATATAGTGCCTGTCCTTCAGGCTTATGAACTAAAGAAAGCCCTTGAAAAATACAAAAAAACCTACGAACTTTACACTTTTCCACAGGCAGGCCACGGCTTTTTAATTTATGCACCTGCCGGAAAAGATTATACCGATGAAGAAAAAGAAGCGGCAAATTCCGCCTGGGACAAAATAATTGACTTTATTGAACTGTACCTGAAGCACAGCGGTTAATGCAAATGCAATACCTGCTGTTACTTTGTCATTGCGAGCGACCAACGGGAGCGAAGCAATCTAAGTTTATTTTGAGATTCCTTCAGAGCTTGCCCTTCGCAATGACAGCATAAAGAAATTTACTTTAAACAGGTTAAATTACTCCATAGAGCCGAATTTTGCAGCTACAAAGTCGCCGACATAAATATATTTAAAATCTTTTCCCTGCCAGCACTGGTAAGCTCCGTAGCCCGCATAAACAAGAAACGCCAGGCCAAGAAGACTGAAAACCGGAACCCACAAAATCCACAGGAAAAATGTTGCAAACATCACTGCTCCAAAAACAATACCTATACACAGGAGAGCTATCTGATATACAATTGCCTGCAAAGCCTGGAAAGCCACCCATTTTGATTTATCCTTGTTCACCATCCAGATGACAAAAGCAGCTATGGGCCCTCCAACCCCGGTCCCGTAGCTCAAGATAATTAAACCGTGGGCAAGAGCCGCCATCAATCTTTCCTGTTCACTTCTCATTTACTCACCCTCTTTTTAATTAATCCCTATATGTAAATTCTCTTTTCCATATATTTTATCCCCTTTTTCATGAAAATTAAACTAATAACTAAACCTTTAATCTCTCCGCTTTTAACTCCCCCTTTGCCCCTCTTTAACAAAGAGGGGAGATAGCTTGCTCCCCTGCCTCCCCTTAATTTAAGGGGAGGTTAGGTGGGGTTAGGAGATTCGGTAATCAGGCAAAATGCTATATCTTTATCAAAATAATACCTGCCTTTTTCTTTCAAATAAGTTTGTTCATGCTTTATGAAACGAAGATTACGACGGTCGGGCTCAACCAGGATTCTCAAGCGTGAGATATTTTTTCTTACTTCTCTCGCACTTGCTTCTCCTTCAAAGTTATACCCCCATACTGAAACAAACAGTTCTTCTGTTGTAAAACCTTTCCCCGCATTTGATATAAGAAAATGCAATACCGTGGAAAGAAGCTTCTTTCTAAATATATTCACTTCTCCAACTCCTCTGACAAATAGCTGCTTCCCCGGCATATCCATGAAAAACTCATAAGAATCTTTCTGAGCTCTAAGACGCTCAACTTCTATATTATAAGAAGTATATTCTTTATCTTTCAGGTAAATGAGAAATTTCCTTGAAGTAGCATCCTGAAGTCTTTCAAAAAACTTTTCGGCATCTCTTTTTTTGCTTCCTGAAAGATTCTCCATAAGTTTATTTGCATCTTCAGTAAGCTTCTTTTTTTCCGGTTCATTTTCTGATATAACCGATAAAATAGAATAGGCTCTGTAGAATTCCTCCGGATGCTTATTTATATCCACAAGGCGAATGCAATTTTCAACATGCCTCTTTGCATCCGGCTCATTTTGCCTTCTTAAAAAAATCTCTGCAAGACAAAGATGCGCATCCGCCTTTAATTTTGGCAGTTCCAACTTTTGCAGCAACGAAAGCGCTTCGCTGCTTAAATCAAAAGCCTTATCAACTTCCCCTTTATTCAAATAAATTTCCGAAAGTTTTAAAAGAATTTTTGTTTCAAGCCTGTAGTAAGAAGATTCTCTCATAACTGCCAGGGATTTCCCGAAAATTTCAATTGCTGTTTCTTCCTTACCTTGATCTGTTAAAGTAAGTGCTATATAATAATGCATTGTAGCTTCTTGAAGAATATTGCCCTGCTCGGCAAAATTGCGGGAAGCCGCAGTAAAAGCCTCAATTGATTCATTATACTCTTCTCGTTCCCGCGCGATGTTCCCAAGACCAGCCAAAGCAGAACCCATAAAAAGAGCATCTCCTGCTTTTTTTGTTTCCAGAAGGTTTTCTTCGAAGATAGCTTTCGCCTCATCCAGCCTGCCAAGACCAATATAGACATATCCTATAGAATCTTTTATTCCGTAAACTAATCTTGTCCGGCCGAGATCGGAAGCAAGTTTCAAAGCATCCTCACTCACCTTCAAGGCTTCGTTAAATTCTTCAACCCCTTTATAAATAAAGCCCTTCATCCGCAGTGCGAGGACAAGTGCCTCCTTATTGCCTTCTCTTGAAGATATTTCAATGCTTCTTTGCAGGTATTCCCTTGCCCGGCTAATCTCGCCCTGCAGGCTGCAGATTAATGCTATAGAATGAAGACATTTTATTGCTATGGGTGACGAAGAAGATGACTTTAAAAGCTTAAGATTTTTTTCATGCAAATCAAGAGCTTTTTCAAGATTTCCAGTGTTAAGATAAACTGACGCCATTGATGAAAGACATTCAGACAACAAAGTACGATCAGAAGTTATGGTTTCCACTTTCAGCAGTGTGGATAAACTTTCTTCCCATCTCCCAAGGACTGAAAGTGCATTTGCTTTCATAATCAAAACGCCGGGACTTATTTCAGTTTCTGATTTTTCAAGCCTGTTTGAGTCTTCAATTAAAAGTTCGTAGTTTCCCTCGGATACCATTTTTGAAGCTGAATTGTTCAGGATTTGCGAAGCCTTTAACAGGTCTTTCCCCTCCAGAAAATGAGAGAAAGCCTCATGAAAAAGCCCGGTTTTCTCAAAATATTTTCCAAGCTTTATATGAAGGCTTCTTTTCAAATCTTCCTCTAAATTATCTGCAAGATGCTGAGCAATTAGCTGATGAATAAATATACTGCCTGCGGAATCCCTGTCCAGAAGAAATTTTTTCTGCATGGAAGCAGTAATTTCATTTATATCCTCAATTTTAAGCATTGCTTTAATGGCTTCTTCCGGTATCGGCATAGGGCTTAATGCAAGAATATCAAGAATTTTTTTCTCCTCAGAAGAAACCTTTTTAATGATATTCAAGAAAATGTAATCCTGTATTTCTCTTGGTGTGCCCTCTGAAACCACTTTCGCTATATCAAGTGATCTTGCAATAATGAGACTTGCAGCAAGTTTCAAAAGAAGAGGGTGACCTCCAACTTTTTTGGCAACTTTTGAAAGGTTTTCTCTTCCTGACTGATGAGCCAGTTTATGAAGATCAAGTAAATTTTTCAGAAGATTGGTTGCAACCTCAACCGCCAAGCCTTCGAGCTTCTCTTCAAAAATATCCAATTTTTCGAAATGGGAAACAGGCAAATCTTCTCTGGAAATAAGTATTATATGAGAATTTAAATATGTGTTAAGGAGATTTAAAAACACCTTTATATTCTCATCCTGCGCCAGGTGAAAATTATCAACAAAGAGTATAATTTTTTTCTGATTTAAAATATTTATCAGAAAAAGAATCTTTTCCTTAAGGTTTGTTTTTGCACCCTTAAGCCACATGCTGAAACTTTTCTCTTCAGCCCAATTTAACCAGGAATCAATCTCGCGAAATAAGTCTTCCAGCTTCCAGCCATCCAGGCACTCAATCCAGAAAATATTTTTTCCGGTATGTTTCTTTTTTAATTCCTCAAGAAATGCAACAGCAAGAGTGGTTTTTCCGATGCCGCCTATTCCTTTTAAAATAAAGATATGATGACGGGGGAAAAACTCTCTGAGGCGTACCAGTTCCTTTTCTCTGCCTATAAATGTACCCGTTAATCTGGGAAGTATTTGCATCCACTTTCCTTTTCTTTGCCCATTACTTTTATTGATTATAAATTTGCTTTCCAATAGTATATTCCCTTTCAATTTCAGCTTGGAACATAAATTGGAACTGCTGTGGTTCTTGATTTCACGAGTAACAGTATGTGAGAATTAATATAAACAAACTTAATGCGTTTGCATTAGAAAGAACGGCAGTGAGATAAAATGAAAAAACAATCTACCTCCAGGCACAATTACTTTTTTGGAGGAAACGGCTCCAATGGTCACGGCATTATTAAGCTTGCGGCAAAAGATTCTGCAAAACATGCTGACTCACATAACAATGGCAGGAGCGGGAAAGCAAAGCATTTACAAACAACTGAACAGTTAAAAAAGTGGCTGTTTTTTCCACAGAGGGCTGAATCCTTAAAAATCAACCTTGTTCCCTCCCAGCCAATGGCAAGAATAAAGTTAATAGAAGAAATGCTTTATTTAACAGAAAAAATCCGTTCTTCACTTGCAGACATAGAAAATTTTTACCTCCTTTCCGCTGAAATTAAATTTTCTGACGGAACCATTCCCTTTAAAGCCGACTCTCACATTCCTTATTTGTACTTCATTGACGGGCTGATTCTGCTAACAACCTTTAAGGGTGAAACAAGAACTAACTCTGTTGTTGTCCGCGAAGCAGACGGACATTTTTATTTTGAGACTATAATTGAAACCACTCATCCCGTTAATGATAATGATTCCGTAGAAAGAGTTTCTTTTATAAAAGAAGGCTGCCAGAGTATCGTTCTTAAGAACCTTAAAGTGATTAATCACAGATTATACTGCGGTAGGATTGTCATGGAACCGCTCACAAAGAGAAAAACCGAAGGAGATGAAAGCTTATGCGAGCGATCAATTATACTGAGACTCGAGGACTTTATTTTATAAAATATGGCGGGGTAAGAAAATTAATCACAAAGGATGGCAGAGAAATTGAAATAAGAGGAGACGGGATAATAAAGCAGTTATTTCTTGATAAGATAACCGGACAGGGACTTGATAAAGAGAAGCTTATCTATGATATTAAGCATCCTGCGCTTCAAAATTTACTTATTACTCAGGATAGAATAGATGAGCTTATGAATATAACTTCTTATCCGGTTCTCTTAAATGAATTAGGAGAGGGCTGGGCAGCCGAAAGAGAGGAAGAGAAAATACAGATTGGCTGCGGAGCATGTGTAAAAGAAAATTTAAAAATATATAATTCTGAGCTTTGCAAAGCCTATGATAATCAGAAAGGTATAAAACCCTTTTTACTGCCTCCGCGGATTATAATTGAAAAAGTTGGAGTTGAAACAGGATATAAAGTCAGGCTGGAAACTTTTATGGAAGATGAAATAGGCCATGGAATAGGTAATGGGATAGGTCAACAGATTATAGCCAGAACTGATAAAACCGGGAAGATTAATGAATACACTATAGAGGAATGGGTCATTTATTAATAATCCAAAGGAATTTGGAGCGGAAATTGGAGCGTCGTAGGGGCTAGATGTCACAGCTAATGTCATTGGATAATATATTAATAATAAGAGTTTCGGACATTCCTAAGGGTTATGAAAGCTATCAACTTGTTCAGCAAAGAAAAATCAAATAAAGGCTTAACCTTAATCGAGGTTCTGGTGGCTTTTGTGGTGCTGGGCATAACTGCCACTTTATTTTACCAGGCATTTGTAAGTGCCGCATGGAGCGGAGCAGGAA
>JAMDEM010000047.1 GCA_023486985.1 Bacillota bacterium | reverse complement strand
TGGCTGGCAATGGAGCACAGCGGAATTGCCGTCCGGTGCAGCGATTTTATGCATCGCGTTTTCTTGCTTTACCATCAAAGCATGCAAAGCCACTGTGAAACGGAAGTAACTTGAAATGTAAAACGGAGATTTAAAATCAGGAGAAAAATCGCTCTGATAAAAAAACTTTAAAAACTCTTTACTTCAACTCATACTTCGTAAGCTCAATCACAGTGCTTGCGTCATAGTGGTCGGCGCGGTAGGTGTATTCCATTGCAATTATGCCAATTTGATTATTAAGCCAGACAGTTCCCCTTATATTATTGTCTTTATTTGCTCCTGTAAATTTTAATTTATTGCATTCAACAGTTCCGGCGGGCACAGTTTTCTTTTTATCAAAACCGTCAACTTTCATGGTTATTGTATCATTAAAAAAACTGAATTCCCATGAATCTCCTCTTAAAGCATCTTTCTTTATAATTATCTCTTTTTTCCCGCTGTCAGCCAAAACCTGATATATGCCGTCTGATTCCCTGGTTAAATATAAAAAAGCAACCAGTTCATTTTCTATCCTTCCCTCAAGCCTGAAACATCTTATGCCCTTCACATCTTCAGTGCCCGTTAATTCAATAAAGTGATTAAAGGGCGGAGAAGATATCTCTTTGCCAAGAGCCTTTCTTTTAATGACCGATGAATATTCCCATTTATTTCCTTCGGCAAGAGGAATATCAAGAGTTACCGGCTGTTTCCTGAGAATAAAGTATAGAAATATTGCTGCGGCAACCAAAAGGAAAATAAGAATAAGTTGCTTTACATTGAACTTCAGGCTTACTTTTATATTTATTTTCTTCTTCATTCAAATTCACACCATTCTTTTATGGAAAAAGACCCCTCGCCCTTGCCCTCTCCCCGGAGGGGAGAGAGGATTTTGTTTGCCCGTTAGGGTAACGGGCGCTACTTCCTCTCCCAATGGGAGAGGGGATAATTAACTCCCCCTCCACCCCTTTAACAAAGAAAGGGGATTTCGAGATTGCCGCGGCCTACGGCCTCGCAATGACAGTATCTAAAACTTTATAAAAAATTCGTTAAATTCACCCTTGTAATCATACCATTCAACCTTTGTATTCTGAACCCTTCCATAAGTAGGACCTTTGCTTAAATCTTCAATCATCCTAAGCAGAATATCCTCCTCACCTTCAATAACAACTTCAACATCGCCGTTATAAATGTTTCTTACAAACCCCGGAAGCTGATGTTTTTGGGCAACTCTTCTTGCAAATGAACGGTAGCCCACGCCCTGAACGAATCCGCTTACTATTACACGAACTCTTTTTAGCAAGAAAGTACCTCCTGCTTTAAAAAAGGAGGTTATCCTTAAAATTACCTCCTTTTTGATTATTCAAACTTGTTTGAACCCCTCGCCCTTGCCATCTCCCCGGAGGGGAGAGGAGATTTTGTTTGCCCGTTCGGGGAACGGGCGCTTCTCCCTCTCCTTTATTTTCCGCTTCGCTATCGCCTCGCATTAGCTCGGCTTTTATTGCGGAGCTCAGGGTTTTCCGGAACCTTCTAGACTCGCATTGCCTCGGGGTTTTATAGAAACTTCTAAACTCACTTTCGTTCGTCAAGAAGTTTCAAAAAAACCCGTGCTTTTAGCTTCGCTAAACCCTTCCTGTTCGGTCGGGACGCACCTCCCCAAGAAGTTCCAGCCAAAACCCGTTGCGAGACTGCTTCAGCAGTCGTGGCAATCTCATCATACCGAGATTGCTTCGTTTTCACTCGCAATGACATTTTCGCAGCTACGCAAGCCCTCCCTGTTCGGTCGGGACGCATCCCATAGGGGCGCGGATAGTTTCTTTTTTACCCCAAAAAGAGGGAAGAATTCCAGTTATTAAAGATTCGTGGTTCCTCCTGTTTTCTCAGGCGAAGATGTGGGCTTAGGTTCAGGAGCCGGCGTCACCTCAGGCGTGATTGTTACAGGAGGCGCTTCTGTTTCCACAGGCTGGGAAACAGAAGGCGTGCTTTCCTCTACAGGCGGGATTTCTTTTTCCGGAGAATTCTCATTCTCAGGTGTTTCCTTAACTTCTTTCGGCGTTTCTTTCTTGGTAGAAGGTTTTGAATTTGAAGGAATACCGCCGTGAAGGGTGCAGTATCCCGGTATCTCATCCCTGCGGAAAAACATCTTCTGAACTTTTTTGCATCCTTCAGTTGCTCTTTTATGAGACACGGTGCATATCAAAACTTCCACATAATCCGAGCTGTATTTACTAAAAGCAGTCTTAGGCTTTTTGGCAAGAACCTGCTTCATAAAATTTGCCCATATTGTAGCCGGAATATATCCGCCGTAGGAATAATACATTCTTGTGTAGTCATCATTTCCAATCCAAACGGCTGCTGCCATATCAGGCGTATAACCCACAAACCAGGCATCGCGGCAGTCACTGGTGGTGCCTGTCTTTCCTGCCGCCGGACGGCCTATCTGGGCTCTTGTACCGGTGCCGCCCTCAACCACTCCCTGAAGAAGCTCAGTCATGGTATATGCAGTGCTTGCTGAAATTGCTTCTTCCTGACGGGGAGCCGTGTTATCCTCGATTATGTTTCCGTCGGAATCCTTTATTAATTTTATAGGCGTAGGCTCAACTTTTATTCCGCCATTGGCAAGAACGCACGCCCCAGTTGCCATATCAAGAGGTGTAACGACAGAACTTCCAAGCGCCAGCGAAAGATTTGGCTCCAGGGGTTCTTTTACTCCCATCCGGTAAGCATACTGGATAACTTTTTCAATTCCAACCTGTTTCGCAACCTTTACAGCAACCACATTTCTGGACCACTGAATGGCGCGCCTCAAGGGCATAGCGCCCCAGTACCTTCTATCATCATTTTGAGGACTCCATGTCTCACTGCCTGTATTGTATGAAACAGGCGAATCGGAAACAATTGTGTCGGGAGTAAATCCGTTGTCAATTGCCGCAGTGTAAACAAAAATCTTAAATGATGAGCCGGGCTGGCGCCTTGCCTGCCAGGCACGGTTAAACTGATCTTTCTGGCTGAATTTTATGCCGCCCACCATTGCTTTGATAAAACCTGTGCGGGGCTCTATGGCAATAATGGCTCCCTGATGACAGTTAAGCCCTCCAGCCAGACCCTGATTTACGCCGTCTGAAACCGCCTTCTGTGCAATTTTCTGCATTTTCAAATCAATTGTTGTGTATATACTTAATCCGCCCCGGAAAAGAAGCTTGCTGTCATATTTGGAAAAAAGATACTGAACGACATAAGTGGTAAAATAAGGAACTTTAAATGTATGAAATTCCGCTGTAGGTTCAACAATTTTCAGTTTTTCATTGTAGGCATCATCAGCCTGCTCCTGGCTTATGTATCCCATGGTTACCATCCACTTAAGAACCTGCTTCTGTCTTTCTTTTGACATTTTAAAATTTACATGAGGCGAATAAACAGATGGTGCCTGAGGGAGTCCGGCAAGAACTGAACATTCCGCCAGATCAAGATTGCTTGCTTTCTTTCCGAAATAAGTATGGGCGGCCGCTTCAATTCCGTAAGCGCCGGAGCCGAAATAAATCTGGTTAAGATAAAGTTCTAAAATTTCATCCTTGCTGTAATTTTTTTCAATTTCTATGGCAAGCAGGGCTTCCTGAATTTTTCTTTTCAAAGATACTTTTGGAGTTAAAAAGATATTTCTGGCAAGCTGCTGAGTAATCGTGCTTGCGCCCTGGGTTACTCTTTCATGTCTTATATCAGACTTTAGTGCACGCAGAATTCCTATAAAATCAATGCCGTGATGCTCATAAAATCTTCTGTCCTCAATGGCAATAATAGACGCCTTCATATAATAAGGTATCTGGGTAATAGGAACCTGGCTTCTGTTTTCTTTATAAAGAGTGCCGATAAGCTGGCCGTCAGAGGAAAAGATTTTTGTGGTCTGGCTCGGCTGATAGGAAAAAAGCTTGCTTGTATCGGGAAGGTCCTTTGAGCAGGAAGAAACCATGCCAGTAACAAAGCCGAGGCTCGTAAAAATTATGAATAGCACGAGAAGGAAGAAAGCGGCAAAAATAGTTCTTAAAATTTTACCTGATTTTTTGTTATGCTTTAAACTGTTCATACATCCTGACTCCCTGCCTGGAATTTCCTCACCATCACCCTAACCCCACAGGGGCGAGGGTATTTTGGTTGAACTCCTCTCCCAAACCGGGTAAGGTAATTTGGTTGGCATTATTGTTTTGCCGCTCACGGCTCTTTGCATTTACCAGATTGGACAAGCCCTCCAAGTATTCCATTTATGAACTTGCTGGAGTCATCTGTGCCATATTTTTTCCCCAGCTCAACTGCCTCATCAATGGAAACTGTGTTTGGAATATCGCCGCGGTATAGAATTTCATAAATTGCCAGCCTTAAAATATTTAGGTCAACCCGGGCAATTCTTTCAATTCTCCAGTTCCTTGCATACCCGGAAATAATTTTATCAATATGGCTGAACCTTTCTTTTGTGCCCTTTACTATTTCCGAAACAAATATTTTTAAGTCTTCATCTTTTATATACTTCGGACCCTTATTATTAAGAATTTCAATATCAGAATCTTCCTGCCCCAATACATGAGCCAGAGCTTCTTCCGCATCAACCTTTCTAAGATCGATTTCATAAAGAGCCTGAAGAATTAATTCCCTTGCAAGTCTTCTTTTTCCCAATACATCACCTGTAAAAAAGTTTATGGGATTGCCGCAAAATGTTTTTCCACAAAATTTGTGTGAATCTGTCCCTCTCTGAAAAAAGCATTATTCAGTATCTTCAAATGAAACGGTATAGTAGTTTTTATGCCTTCAATCTTAAATTCTTCCAGTGCCCGGTTCATTTTCTTTATGGCTTCTTCTCTATTACGTCCATAAGTGATAACCTTTGCCATAAGAGAATCATAGAAAGGCATAACTTTCATTCCTGAATATATATGGGTATCAACTCTCAGGCCGGGTCCCCCCGGAATGTTTATTCCTTTAATCTCGCCGGTGGAGGGGAGAAATCCCTTTTCAGGGTCTTCTGCATTTATCCTGCACTCAATGGCATGACCTTTGAGCCGCACATCCTCCTGAGTAAACTCAAGTTTTTCTCCGGCGGCAATTTTTATCTGCGCCTTCACAAGGTCAAGACCTGTAACCATTTCGGTAACCGGGTGCTCAACCTGAATCCTGGTGTTCATCTCCATAAAGAAAAACTCACCGGTTGAAACGTCCAGCAGAAACTCCATTGTTCCCAGGCTTTTATAGCCCACAGCCTTTGCAGCCATAACTGCTGCATCTCCCATCTTCTTACGAAGCTTATCATCAAGAATCTGGGAAGGAGATTCCTCAACAAGTTTCTGGCGCAGTCTCTGAACCGAACAGTCTCTTTCTCCAAGGTGAACAACATTGCCGTGCTGGTCTGCCAGAAGCTGGACCTCAATATGCCTGGGCTCTTCAAGAAATTTCTCCAGATAAATTCTGTCATCGTCAAAAGCGGATTTTGCTTCAACCTGAGTGGTGGAAAGTGCTTTAAGAAGTTCGTTAACGTCTCTCACAACTCTTATGCCCTTGCCGCCTCCTCCTGCCACAGCTTTAATTATCAAAGGGAAGCCGTGGCCCTTGGAAAATTTTAACGCCTCATCTTCGCCGGAAATCTCATAGGTGCCCGGAAGAACCGGTATTCCAGCGGCGCTTATGCTTTTTCTTGCCATTGACTTATCTTTCATAAGCGTCATAGAACTTCCGGGAGGACCGATAAATTTAATGCCGTGGCTTTCGCAAATATCAACAAATTTTTCATTCTCAGCCAGAAATCCATAACCGGGATGAATAGCATCGGCGCCTGATATCAAAGCAGCGCTTATTATATTGGGAATGTTAAGATAGCTAGCCTGTGCAGCTGCAGGGCCTACGCAGAATGCCTCATCAGCCATCTGAACAGGAAGAGATTCACGGTCAACAGTAGAATAAACTACAACCGTTTTGATTTCAAGCTCCTTGCAAGCCCTGATTACTCTCAAGGCTATTTCTCCCCTGTTTGCAATAAGAATTTTTCTAAACAACAAAGTTCCACCTCAAGTTTTTACGTTAATTTCTCCAGGACTATCAAAGCCTGTCCGTACTCCACGGGAGTTCCCTCTTCGGCAAGAATTTCTGCTACCTTTCCAGATTCCGGAGCCGCAACCTCATGAAGGAATTTCATAGATTCAATAAAACCGAGAACCTGTCCTTTTTTTACATTATCTCCTTTAACCACCATTGGCTCATAAATACCAGGCTTATTCCACTTGAATATTCCTACAAGTTCCGAAGTTACAGGAATAATCTGGTGTTTGCCTTCCTCATCCTCAGACGCTGTTTCAGCAGATGCAGGCGCAAACATAGCCTGTGGCATCTTTTTAATTTCCACAAAAAGCTCCCCTGCCTCCATCTGAATCCCTGTTAAATTCCGGTCTTCCATTATCTTTAAAACCTTTGGCAGAACAGTGTCCATAGTCTTTTTAAATTCAGTTTGAGTTTTACTGTCCACTAAATCATCTCCTCTTCTACCTCTCCATACAAGCCCGTTCGGGGAACGGGCACTACACTTCCTCTCCCTCCGGGAAGAGGACGCCACCTCAATCTCGCCCTCCGGGGAGAGGATTGAAGTGAGGGGTTCTTAATTAAATTCAGCCGTAATTACCCTGAAAATACCAGAAAGATCCTTTATCATGTTAATATTATTGTAGCAGCCTGCTTCTTGTAAAAGAATCTTAACCTGCGCCTCCTGCCCTATACCCATCTCCATTCCAAGCAGCGCACCTTTTTTCATAAAACCAGGCGCTTCGTTTATTATCCTCTTGTGGAAGCTAATACTTTCATCCGGCGCCACCAGTGCAACCTCAGGTTCAAAGTCTCTTACGGTTTCATCAAGATTTTTAAGCTCTTCGCCGGAAATGTAAGGTGGATTTGAAAGGATGCAATCAAATTTCAAACCGCCTGGAAGAGCACTAAAAAGATCGCCCTGGCAAAATTTTAGAAAGGACGAAACGCCAATGTTCTCAGCATTGATTCTTGCAACTTCCAGGGCTCTTTCCGAAATATCAGTTGCCCAGACTCTTGTGCCCGGATAATAAAATGCAAGAGCTATTCCTATAGCACCGCTTCCTGTCCCAATATCAAGCACAGCCGGACTATTTGTTCCCTTTTTCTTAAGGAAATCCAGAGCCTCCTCTACAAGAAATTCCGTCTCGGGTCTTGGAATAAGAACATTGGAATTTACTACAAACTCAAGTGACATAAACTCCCTTGTGCCGACCAGATATGCAGTAGGTACTCCTTCCGACCTTTTACGCACCATTTCCTGATAGACTGCTGCGTGATTGTCTTTAATAACCTCATCCGCATTGCTTAGAACTTTACCTTTATCAGCATCGAGAATCCTCTGCAGAAGAATTTCAGAGTCTACCCGGGCTGATTCCACTCCGCTGTCCAACAAGAAACTTGTCGCCCACTTAAGGGCATCTCCAATTTTCCAGTTTTTCATCCTTGCATATACCTGTATTCCTTTATCAGCTTACTTTCTGGAGCATTTCTCTCTGCTCAGCCATCATCAAAGCGTCAACCATTTCATCAATTTCGCCAAGAAGAAACTTTTCCATATTATGAACAGAAAGCCCTATCCTGTGGTCGGTTATGCGGCTTTGAGGGAAATTATAGGTTCTGATTTTTTCACTCCTGTCCCCCGTGCCCACCTGCAGCTTCCTGGACTGGGCAATCTTGCGCGCCTCTTCTTCCTGCTTCATTTCATAAAGTTTTGCCCTTAAAATCCTCATAGCTTTTTCCCTGTTTTGATGCTGTGATCTTTCATCCTGGCAGGCAACCACAAGGTTGGTGGGCATATGAGTAATCCTCACGGCAGAGTCAGTCTTGTTTACATGCTGCCCGCCCGCGCCGGAAGAGCGGTAGGTATCAACTCTTAAATCCACCGGATTTATTTCCACATCAAACTCTTCAGCTTCCGGCAGCACCGCCACGGTAACAGTGGAAGTATGAATTCTGCCGCTTGCTTCAGTTGCCGGGACTCTCTGTACCCGGTGGACACCGCTCTCAAACTTTAGACGGGAATAAACTTCCTTTCCCTCTATGGAAAAGATTACTTCTTTCAAGCCTCCCAGACCGGTGATATTGGAGCTTAAAACCTCTGTCTTCCAACCTTTATTCTCCGCATATTTATTGTACATCCTGAAAAGCTCCATGCCAAAAAGGGCAGCCTCGTCACCTCCGGCGCCGGCTCTTATTTCCATAATTATATTCTTATCAGCAAAAGGATCCCTGGGGAGAAGCAAAACTGTCAGATCATCCTCCATCTTTTCCTTGCGCTCAGTTAATGATTTGACCTCCTGAGAAAGAAACTCGGAAAATTCAGGATCTTTTTCTGCTTTTTCCATTTTATTAGCTTCTTCAAAATCAAAAAGAAGCTTCTTATACTCCCTGATAAGAGAAACAATATCCTCCATACCCGCTCTTTCCTTCGCCACCCTTTTGTATTCCTGAGGATTGGCTATCACGTTTTCCTGGCAAAGCAGATTGTTCAGCTCTTCATACTTTTTTTCTATTGACAGAAGTTTATCCAGCAAGAGAAGACACCTCTTTCTTTATCCATTAGAATTATACAATAAAATCCCTGAAATTGCAGCGGCTATAATAATATGACTGTAGTCCATCTTTTTTATAAAGGTAAGCCCAAGAGCTGCAATAAAAATTACAGCACATTTATAATCCACAATCCCTGTTTTTGAAAGCGAGAAAGCCACTCCCAGCATCATCCCGGCAACTACCGGAATCACTGCCAGAGATAGGCAGTGCATCAAACGAGAGCCCTGAATTTTTTGATATATTACCATAAGTCCGGTCATAACCGCTATCGAAGGAAGCATTATTGCGCCCGTAGCAACAAAAGCTCCGGTTATACCAGCCAGCTTGTATCCCACAAAAGTTGATATTATCGCTACAGGTCCAGGAGTTGCCTGGCTGATTGCCAGGGCATCAGCAAACTGCGCCTGAGTGAGCACATGCCAATTCTCCACAAACTCAGCGTGAGCAAGAGGAAGCATGGCATAGCCCCCGCCCCAGCCAAATGCGCCTATTTTAAGAAAGGAAAGAAAAAGTTTTAAGAGCAAGCCTTTGCTTCCTTTCTGCCGGGGAAAACATAGTAAAGCAAGCCGGCAGCAAATCCCCCTACAATAAGGTAAACCGGGTTAGCCTTAAGGAAAAACCCCAGAACAACCGACAGAATCAGAAGCATTACCGGAAAAACTCCTTTAATGCTTCCCCTTATTATATCTGCAACAAGCTTTACGAGAAGCGCAACTATTGCAGGCCTTATGCCCATAAGAATAGAACCTGCAAGTTTTGAGCCTGAATATCCCACGTATAAAGCCGCAATTATGACAACCAAAACAAATGACGGAAAGAGCAAGGAAATGGCGGCAGCTGTCCCTCCTCCAAATCCAAAAAGCCTGTACCCCACAAAAAAAGCAATGTTTGTCATCATGGGCCCCGGAGAAGCCTGAGCCACCGCAATGCCGCGGGTAAATTCTTCCGCACTCATGACGGGCTTTTTGTTTACCACTTCATTTTGAACCATGGTAAGCACGGCAGGGCCTCCGCCGAAACCGGTGATTCCCACCTTTAAAAACAAAAGCATCATTTGAAGAAAATTCAATTTAAAGGCACCTTCTGTTCAAACTTCTTTTTCAGCAAACAAATTTTTCTGCTCGGGAATTCCCCGGGGCACTTCATGGCACTGCCTGCATCTTGCCTCATAGGCTTCCGAAGCACCCACAAGCACAATGGGACTGTCATAATGGGCAGGTTTTCCGTTAATTATCCGCTGGGAACGGCTGGCTGTGTTGCCGCACTTTACGCATATTGCCTGCAGTTTATCCACAACCTCGGCAACAGCAAGAAACTTTGGCACTGGTCCAAAAGGCTCGCCCTTGAAATCCTGATCCAGCCCTGCAACTATTACCCTTCTGCCATTGTCAGCCAGTTTCTGGCATATATCAACAATTTCCGGGGGGAAGAACTGAACCTCATCAATTGCCACGACCTGAGTGTCATCATTCACATAAGACACTATATCCTCAGGATGAGTTACGGAAAGAGCCTGAAAGGTAAGGCCGCTGTGAGAAACAACATCCTTTACACTGAATCTTTTGTCAATTGAAGGCTTGAACACCTGAACTTTCTGCTTGGCAATCCTTGCCCTGGTAACCCTCCTTATCAGCTCCTCACTTTTGCCGCTGAACATACTTCCGCAGACAACTTCGAGCCATCCGCCTGAAAATCTCCTGTGCATTAATTTTCCCTCGCTTTTATCCTGAATTTTCTTTTCATCTTGTTAAAACAATCAATATCCCCTTCGGGACAGAAACCTTTCATACATGACGCACCGGCTTTTTCAAAAATAACCGGTGCCGCCTTTTTAACTTCCTTCAGCATGAAAGCTGCAAGCATCCGTATCTCCCATTGAGCCTTTAAACAGC
>JAMDEM010000130.1 GCA_023486985.1 Bacillota bacterium | reverse complement strand
CGGCTGCCCTTGTCTGTTACTGCCACTGCATCGCCCTTTAGAACTTTTATTTCAGTGCCGTCCTCATCCCTGGTTATTTCAAATTCTCCATTCATGGGAATTATACCGCCGTCAACAGTCATAAAGGTAAAAAGAGAATCCTCCATAGGGCTGACATGCATTACCTTTAACGTTCCGTTTTTTAAAAACCATTTCCCCAGGTTAATCCCTCTTGAAGTTCTTGCAGGATCCCTGACCAGAGAAAGCTCGCCTGACTCCCCAAGCTCAATATTAGAATCGCCAAATGAAATCTTCACGTTCCCTTTTTCTGACTTGAGAGTATCACCCTGCTTAAAATCCAAGCCGGAAAACGACTGCCATTCTCCGTTGTCTTTACTGGCAAACAGAACCTCGCCTGAAAAATTTATGGCTGTAATAATGCTCTCTGCAGGCGAAGGATAGAGAAACCTTGAGATAAAAAAAGCCGCAATTACAAGAAAAACAACTACAGCAGCTGTCATTAAAGGTTTTTTAATAAGCAGGTACTCAATACCAGATGCCAGATCATCTGTTCTTATCTTTGTGGGCTTTGCAACCATAGGCTAATTTTAACATTTTAAAGCAAGTCTTGCAACGAAATACTCCCCTCACCCTTTCCCTCTTCCCGAGGAGGAGAGGGAACTTTTCTTTATCCTCTCTACCGCAAGGGAGATGAAATCGAACCAATGCCCGTTCGGTGAACGGGCACTACTCCCTCTCCCTTTGGGGAGAGGATAAAGGTGAGGGGCTTTCCACCGCGCCCCTTATTTATTTTTAAACTGCGGTTTAGTCTTTGCGAGATGCTTGCCGTATGCAATTCCTCTACCCCCGCCCAGTATCTTCTTTATTATCTTTCTAACAAAGAACCTTCTCTGCTCAGGCGTGAGAATTTTCCTTATTTCAAAATATTCAGCTATCATGGTTTTATGAAGCTGTCCCTCGATTTGATTAATTTCGTCAAGTTTAGCCTCAATTTTTTTCTGTTCGGGCTCTTCAGCCTTGAGAAGCTTTGCAAGCTCCAGCTTCCTTATTTGTATCTCAATCATCATGTTTTCTCTTACATCATCAAACTTAATATGGAGTGCCTTTAGCTTCTCAAGCTGTTCCGGAGTAAGACCCATACCGCCCTTAGCCTTTTCCTTTGACGACGTGCCAGGCTGCTGCTTCTGTGCATTTGCAGCATGAGCAAAATTAAAAACAAAAGCCAGAAACAAGAGCACCGTAATAACTACCAGTATTTTTCTTGATGTTTTCATCATTTCAACCTCCTTTAATCTTTACTTGATTCAAGAAGCACATCAGCCCCTGAAGGCAGCGAGAATTCCAAGCCGACAGATAATACGTCAGGATAACTATCAGAATTTTGCGCTTCATCAGCGGCAATTAAATTGTAAAAGGAATGATTGCCGTTCATATCCAATCCCGACTTATATTGCACGCTCTCGAAAGAGGCTGCAATATCTTTATCTTCCTGCAGGGCGGCTGACGGAGCACCGGTATCTGCTGCGAATGGCTGAGTAACCCTGGAACCATATGAGGGGATTGTAGGGAATGTATTATGGAAAACTAGAGCAGCCGTAATGCCAAGTATTAGTACTAGTACAGCCGCCCATGCAGGCACTTTTAATTGAAAAACGGCATCAAAAATTCCGGATGGCTTGCGTAAAACCGCTTCCTTTTTCGCTCTTTCAAATACCATTGCAGTAAACTGCGCCGATGGCTCTATTTCCTCCAGGCAATCAAGAGCTTCCCATTCATCCCTTGGAGCTTTATAATCCTTCCGGCAATTCATAACACCACTTCCCTTAATTTCTCCTTTAGTTTAAGCTTTGCCCTGTGAAGCTTCGACTTCACAGACGGAACCGATATCTTAAGGACACTTGCTATATCTTCATAAGAAAGTTGATTAAATTTACTTAATATTACCACGGCTCTCTGGTCGTCAGGCAGTGACAAAACCGCCTTCCGTACCGTTACCATCATATATTCTTTTTCCAAACAGCCCTGAGGAGAAGGAGAAGGGTCTGAAATAGTATCTGATAGCTTCCCCTTTTCTGTTTGCTCCTCCAGCGAAGATTCCTGCCGCGACTTCCAGCGCTGAGCCTGCTTTATACAGTAGTTTATTGCTATCCGGTAAAGCCATGTGAAAAACTTTGACCTTTCCTCAAATTTTTCTGCTCCCCGGTAAACCCTGATAAAAACCTCCTGTGCCATATCTTCAGCCATATGCTTATTCTGGGTAAACCGGTAAATTATATTTAAAACCGGCTTTTGATATTTTACAACCAGCTTTGTAAAAGACGCCTCATCACCCAGCCTGAATTTTTGGAGTAATTCCAGATCTTCTTCCAAATCTGCCAGCTCCTATTTTATATGACTCCAAATGTGAGAAAAAGTTTCACTTACATTATAGTAAAAAGAGGAGATATTTTCTCCTCTTTTCACTTACTTCCCTGTATTTTTGTAGGGGCTTGATTTATCAAGCCCGCTGCTTTTTTGTTTCTATTTTCGAACCATCTGTTTTTCATGAACCTGAATGACCCTTTCCTCTATTTCTTCGGAGGTTATGCCGATTCCAGGCATGGAGAAGGCATCAAGGGGTACATTCATCCCGTACATGCCGCGCTTTACCTTTGTGGCAAGCTGTTCAAAGGCTGATTCAGGTATAATAACAATTTTCTTGCCTTCAGCGGCTTTTCTAAGCGCTTCGTCAGGGAACGGCTGAACTGTTATGGGCCTGAAAAGCCCTGCTTTTATGCCTTTTGCCCTTAAATTATTGACCGCCCCGTGAGACGCCCTGCTTATTATTCCATGGGCAACTATAAGGATTTCCGCATCCTCCGCCTCTATTGACTGCCATTCCAATATCTCCGGGGTAATTTTCTTGAAATTCTTTATATTGCCTGACATGACTTCATAAAGCTCTTCTTCGGTATTATAAGTGTTCCGCAGTTGAAGAGGCTCCCTGTCCTTCCCGGGCACTCCGTCTGCTCCCACATATGGCTCGGCTGGCACCATTTTTATCCCCCTTGCCTCAGGGTCGTAAATTGTAAGAGATTCTCTCATCTCCGCCTGATAACCGTCGCCGAGAACAAAAGTAGGATAGCGGTATTTCCAGGCTGTATTGAAAGCCTTTATTGTGTAATCAAAGAGCTCCTGGTGAGAGCTGGTTGAATAAACAATCCTCATGCCCTCGCCGTTGCCGCCGTGGGTGGTAAGCACAAGCTCCGACTGGGAATAAATAACGGTGGCGGTTGAAGGACCTCCTCTTTGCTGGATGATGAAAACCACCGGAAGCCTCATCATCTCAGCCATTGACATGGCATCCTGCATTATAACATGACCAGGCCCGGCAGTAGCGGTAAAAGCTCTCTTTCCAGTCAGAACACCTCCAATGGTGGTGAAGCCTGCAGAAATTTCATCCTCGGTCTGGAGGAATTTGCGGCCGAACTGGGGCAGAAGCCTTGCCCATGTGTGCATTATCTGGTTCTGGGGCGTTATCGGGTAGCCGTACATTATCTCCGCACCGGCTGCCAGGGCACCCCAGGCAACAGCCTCGTTTCCCGTCATGAAGACTTTCTGTTCCTTTTTGATGGCTTTATTGTTATCCAAAATTTCCACTCCTTTTTTGGCAGGTTTGTAACAGTTTAAAACTCGCCCGGAAAATTTCCGGTGCGCGTGCCTTCCGCTATCCGGGTTCAAAGAATTGAACCCCTGCACCCGTTTACCAGAAGGCATCCGCCATATACCTTTTTACCGGCACAACCGGATTTTCCATGCAGTCATATCTGCCTATTTCTTTTGCTATAGATTCCTCCGCTGCAGAATAAAGAAGAGGCAGATTAAGAGCCCGGGCTGCCTCCGTCACTATCCTGGCACCAGCTTGAACAAATTCTGCGTCAGTTTCACTGCCAAGATGACTGTTGTTTATTACAGCGTCAACTCTTCCCAAGCCTTTTATATACTCCACTATCAATTTTACATCAGAAGTGATTGGTTTGGCAATATTCAGCACGCAAATTATTTTAAGCTCGGGATTCTGCCATATTCCTTCGATTAAATTAAGCACCCTGCTTCCGTCGGGACCGTAGCCAACATCCAGAATCAGGTCGCCCTCATGCCTCAAAACCCACTTCAACTGGGGCGTAAATATCATGCCCGCTTCCCCTAGCCCTATGGTTTCCTCTGTCCTTGTAGCAATAACTTTTAAGCCCAGGGACTCCAGTTTATCAATAAGAGGCCGCAGGGTATAAAATGGGTTTACAAGGTCAAAGTCGGCAATGGTAACCCGGCGGGACTCTTTTAAAAGCGCCAGAGCCCTGTTTATGGCAATTTCACTTTTGCCGCAGGCAAACTCGCCGATATATGCTTCAATTATTCTTGATGAACTTCCCACTTATTAAAAATTCGACAGTTTTCAGCTTTTACCCTCTGTTAATTGGCGGTAAGGGTTTGCATTGGCAATGAAAACTAATCAAAGAATATTTTTTAGAATTTCTAAATACTGTTTTTGACCTATTCCAAGAGTCCGCAAGTTGTTTTTAATAACAAAAATTGGCAGCAAATTATAGGTCGGAACAATAACTGGCCGTGGGATGCCTTCGCGGCTGTAAACTACGCTGCAGCGTATCCCTCCGGGCAAGTTTGTTTTGCGGCATGACACTCCGCAGAAGACTGCGGGATTCCGATCGCAAAATTAACTCTATGGCTGCCTTCCTGACGTTCAAAAGTGCATCCTATGTAAAAGAGAAACTTTTCAAAATCCTTCCAGCTAACAGGGGTAATTCGCGGCATTTCAAGCTACCAGCGGTACGGTGAATGTTTCGGTGCTGTGTTCAATTTCTTCAGGAGGGACCAGATATGATTTTCCTTTTCCCACCCTAATGATTCAATTACTTCGTCCGTTGTCCCTTTGCGATAAAGCTCTTCGAAGAAAATATTAACTAATTCCTTAAATCGCTCCTTTACTTCGCTTAAGCTGCCAGCAGCATGTAGAAATATCTAAAGCAGGAGAGTAGGCAACGAATGTGCCGCCATCCCTGAAAATTGAAACCGGTATTGCAACCTGAAACTTATCCATAACTCCTCAATTCGTTTATATTATAGCAAATCTATTATTTAGCGTTTATTTTTCTGTAAATCTGTATTCCATCATGCTCGTCAACCAGCTCATAATCACCCCTTGCAAGCACCTTAGGCATGATTTTATCCCAATTTGCCTGCTCTGAATACCACTTCGAGGTGCTGTCAACCATTATGTATTCGACGCCTTCTTTATAGCCGCAGTAAGCTTCCATACGGTTGCAAAGAAAGTTATATATTCCTACCTGGGTTGAAACGGAGGCATCCGGCGGAATTTCCTTAACCATGTAAAGAATAATTCTCTGATGAGCATCAATTTTGGGGTACCTGAAACCTATTCTAAAGGGGGTGTTGTCAATAATCAGCGATACAAGAATCATAAAAACCAGAAGAAATACGGACAGCCGGCGAAATCTGCGCTCCCGGGCAGCGGGATCGTTTATACTGTTTAACATTTTAGACATCCCAAAAATAGCAGAAATTACAATAAAAGGAATCCATGGGGCAAGATAGCGGGTGCCTGAATTATACATAAATTCATAATTGGAAAGAAGATTTACAAGCATTGAAGGAAGGGCTATTAAAAGCACGGGAAGCTCTAAGATAGATAAAAATCCAAATGGAAGAAGCACTTCAAGAACTGCAAAAATTTTCTTTTTTATAATAAGAGACTGTAGAACAAGTCCGGGATGGATGAAAATGTTTGCCGCAACTTCACTAAGAGAACTTCCAAGATTGCCGTACCTTTCGCTGAAATATCCGTAAGCATGTCCTCCCGCAAAGTGCGGGATTATAACATAAAGAGCTAAATATATATATACGGCACCCGCCAGAACCATGCAGGCTGAATTTATAAAAAGCTTGTTAACAGTAAATTTAAAAGGCGTAACCTTAAGCATCTCTGATATTGAAAGGTAAGCTCCATACAAGCCGAAAGCCATGACAATAAAAGACATATCCTCCTTCGCGCTCAGGGTGATAATAAGAAAAATCCAGCAATAGAAAAATCTTCTTTTCATTAAAAAATAAAAAGCGAACAAAAGGGGCGTTATCACGAAACCAAGCTCGCTGAAAGGATCGTAGTTTGCACCATGCACAGGATGAAAAAGAAGATACATTATAGCAAAAAATAAGCCTGCCGATTCGGAAATCTTTTCTTTTGCTATCAGATAAACTGGAACCGCACCCAGTGCAATTGCCAGAGTATGAATAAATAAAAGGGTGACAACGCTTTTATACAGCATGTAAAACGGCAGTATAAGATAAAAAATAAAAGAAGAATGCTGTCTGAAATGACTTCCGCCTTCATTAAAGGTGTTTACGAAAGCCTTGCCGTAAGTGGCGGCGGTATAAAAAGACTGTCCAAAAAGCCCCACATCAGGATCCCCCAGCTTTGAGGAATAATACCTCATAAGGGAGAAGAAAAAGAAAACACAGAAATATATTATAATAGCAAGAATTAATATTTTTATATTTTTATTCATTTAATAAGGAAGTATTAAACTTCAGAAGCAGCAATTCCTGCGGTTTATCCCCTTCTCTGCACCTGGCTTTCCAGGTTAACGGGGGTACCTTCCTTGTTTTTTGAAGAAAGGCGGATTTTAAGTAGATCGTCCTTTTCAGGATCGGGATTTAAATTGAAACTCAAGCCGGTAACATCCTTCATTATAATTTTGCTTGAAAGAACTTTCTGGGTTTCCTTTTTCTCAGGGTCATAAGAAGAATCGTATTTAATAAGCAAAACCGTGCCGGATGGAGCATCTATAGAATACCCGAATATTTCCCTTACCGGGACATCTCCGGAATAATTAATTCTTGAATAAACAATAGAATCTGCTCCAGCCTCTGCCTTTAAAATATCTTTACCGGGAGAGAGAATATTCTCGCTGTTTCTGATATCTTTGCAAATCCTGTAAAGGGTATTTCTTGCTTTTTGAATGGCATCAGCCCTTAAATCACCCCTTAAAAATGCTTTCCACCCGTCAATGAGAATACTTGAAGCAATGCAGACTGTAGCGAGAAAAATTGCACTGATAATCAGGACTTCAAGAAGAGTATGACCGGTTGATGATTTTCTGGAATTTTTCATTTTTCCATCTACTTTCCTGTTTAAAATTGTTTTGCTGTGCTTTAACATTACATATACACACCTTGTTCAATGCCTATATATAACTTTTTTGTCATTGCGGGCTCCCGGAGGGAGCGTGGCAATCTCTATTATTAGATTGCTTCGTCGCTTTGCTTCTCTCAACGGCATGGCACGTTCGGGGAACGTGCCCTACACTCCTCGATGGAGAGAACACAATCGAGTAGGAGGGGGTGATTAGCCCCCGTCCTCTCACACCACCGTACGTACCGTTCGGTATACGGCGGTTCATAAGGATTAGCAAGACTCAATTATAAGTCTCGCAGGTTTCCTTACCCCTCCGGGGAGAGGATCGAGGTGAGGGGGTACATTTATATTTATTATTTCTCATGCCAGTTTAAAATTGCGCCCTGATAAAGGATTGCTGAAACGGTTTTCCTGAACTTTCCAGACACACCGGTACACTCAAGCACTATCTCGCCGGTTGACTCATTCTTCGCGGCAGAAATTTCACATGTTCCTGTGGAAAGTTTTATTGTTTCATTATGAGGGAAGTCCCATTCAGCAGATTGAAAATATGAATATTCAACTCCTCCCTGCGCAAGGAAGAGAGCATTGAGGCTGTTTCTCTGCGCTCCCGAGAAGAAATAATCACCGCCGGTAATAGTAAAGAAGGCAAGAGAAAGAACAAACAAAATGCTTACAATAAAGAGAGAAAATATGAGGGCTGAAGCTTTTTTATAATTTCTCATAATGTCCTCCTATTTGTTTTATTCATACAGGCTGGAAGCCCGTGCTAACCCTAACCCTCGCCCGTTCGGGGAACGGGCGCTACACCCTCTCCCCTCTGGGGAGAGGGATGGGGTGAGGGGCTCACAATTATTTGGCGCGTTCGGGGAATACCCCCCACATGCAAAAAGACCTGACCCCAAAAATTACATTTGTTATATTGCAAGACCTGACCCCTATGGCATGACCCCTATGGCAGTTCTGAGACTTTAACCCATGTTTTGCTGGAATCAGGACCGCCGCCGGGAGAGCCTATGACATAAAGATTGATGCCTGCATCTTCATCTTTCATAACAATAAAACCGCCCCATATGCATTTGTTTTTCAGGTCGTAAACATAAATTTGAGGAGTAAAGTAAGAAATTAAAACACCGCCGGTGGGACCTGTTTGCTCGGACTTAGATTGTATAACACTTATTTTACCGGGAATTCCTCCATCTGGAAGCACTGCATCTTCCGTAGGACTCCAATAATTTTTTAGTTTTCTCCATTCCCCTGCTCCTGTGAAATCAAAATTATAGGCATTTCCGCCCACTTTTACAAACTGTATTTTACCATTTTTAGGGTCTGAGGAAAATGCATAAACCCTGTTCTGGGAAATTTCAGCTTTTACCACCAAAGTATCTTTATAAAAAGAACCTCTAATTATTACCTCTATTATATCCCCCACACCTGAGCCTCCCTGTAAAGTAGAAAATTCTGCGGCGCAGACCCTTGACTCCCCGGTGCAGTGATAAACAGAAACCTTTACCTCTTTAAGTTTTTTATTAAAGGAAGTTTTTTCCACATGATAAGTATAGTCAGAATATCCGGGGAAAGTTCCGTCAAAAGGCGCAGGAGAATCATAATCCTCCGTAAGAAGTTCTTCAAGTTTGCCCTGGCAGAGAAAAGTAGCGTTTGTTATTATTCTTGATTTTCCCAGGTAAATGAAGCAGGCAGGAAAGAGGTTTATCAGCATTTCACAGCCTATGGCAAGGACCAGGATGGCAATCATAACCTCAATAAAAGAAAACCCATTTTTTCTTTTCATACTTTACCCTCCCATTTTATTTAATTCTCAACCCACGGTAAAGTATCTTATTTTACCTCGATTGTGAAAATCCTTCTTCAATTAATTTAATTTTAAAAAAATTATAAAGATTGCTCACCCCCTCACCATTCCCCTCTCCCCGGAGGAGAGAGGGGACAGTCAAACCCCCTCTTTACAAAGAGGGGAAAAAGCAAAGCAAGCTTTGCCACTACAACTACCATCGAGTAGGAGGGGGTTATTAGCCCCCGTCCTCTCACACCACCGTACGTACCGTTCGGTATACGGCGGTTCATAAAGATTGACAGAACTCTCGATAGTTTTCAGTTAAGCTGAAGAGCCCTTGTCTCCGCCAATAGGCAAGACCAAGGGCTTTATTTATTTGGGGAGATAACGCCAGACGCCAGCAGCCTTTCCGTGAGCCAGCTGCTAATCTTGCCCATTCTTCAGGAATGCCTAAACTCACAAGATTCTTCCACCGGGTCTTCGGAAGTTTCCATTGTTTTAGCAGGCACCTCCGCAGGCGATGACGTATCCATTTGTCTAACTCTCTCAACACGCTCGGCGTCTCTATCAGTTTGAAGTATCCAATCCATCCTCGAAGATATTCATTTATCTTCTCAAGTCTCTTTTTCATGTTGATACTCCAACTGCGTCTTGTTGCCGTGCGTATCTTCTCCTTAAACCGCTGAGCAGTTTTCTCGGACAAACGAATTCGGGACTCTTTCTCAGAGGTGAAAGAAAATCCCAGAGATTTTCTCCGCCACGGCCGGTCTACGGAGCTCTTCTCCCTGTTTACCTTCAACTTTAACCTGCCCTTTACAAATCTTGACACACTCTCATATACCCGCCTGCCTGCACGAAGACTTCTTACATAAATGTTGCAGTCATCTGCGTAACGGGCATACCTAAGTTTCCGAATTTCAAGCTCCTTGTCAAGTTCGTCAAGCATTATATTTGCCAGAAGCGGACTTAAGGGGCCGCCTTGAGGAGTCCCCTCCTCTGTTCGAACACAACAGCCGTTTATCATTACACCCGCTTCTAAGAACCTTCGAGTGAGGCGTAAAATTCGCTTGTCCTTAACACCTCTGGCTACCCGGCTCATCAGTATGTCGTGGTTTACTCTGTCAAAGAATTTCTCTAAATCTATATCCACCACATACCGGCACCCTTCAAGAATGTAACCACGAGAGCATTTTACTGCATCATGGGCTCGACGATTAGGGCGAAACCCAAAGCTCTTTTCGGAAAATCCTGGCTCAAATATGGTGGTCATTACCTGTAAAAGAGCCTGTTGAATCAGGCGGTCTAACACCGTGGGAATACCTAATAGCCTTATCCCACCTTCGGGTTTCGGAATTTCCACCCTTCGCACAGAAAGCGGGCGATAAGCACCCTCAAGCAGTTCTTCTTTGATTCTTGACCAGTGTTCTTTAAGGTATGTCCTTAAATTCTTTAATTCCATACCATCAATCCCGCTGGCACCTTTGTTCTGCTCAACACAATATACTCAAAACTTTTTCTGCTTCTTCTTTTGCCATCAATCCCGCTGGCACCTTTGTTCTGCTCAACACGGTGAAGCGCTCGAAGCATATTGCTTCGTTCAACCACCTTCTCCATCAGAAAACTTTCAGTCCCATAGATTTCCTCTTCATCTCGTGCCGACGGAAAACTCGGCGCTCCCATAGACCCCGACAGATTCACTGTCTCCTTCCGTGGGCAGCTCCCTTTCGAGATTTTCTGCTGTCTTTGCTTCCCGCTCGAACTCAACGAAAATCAACCTT
>JAMDEM010000125.1 GCA_023486985.1 Bacillota bacterium | reverse complement strand
ACGGGTCTTACTCCAAAAACAGCAGTTGATATAATTTCGAGTATTTCCAGGAAGAGGAAGAAATAAATGCCGGAGTTTCGGATTGTCCTTAAAAATGCAGGAAAAATAGATCCCTGTTCTATTAGTGATTATATAAATGCAGGCGGTTATCAGGCTCTTAAAAAAGCTTTACATAAAGAACCAGGGGAACTAATTGAGATGATAAAATCATCCCAATTAAGGGGAAGAGGGGGCGCAAGTTTTCCCACCGGTATAAAAATGGAGGCAACGGCTGCCTCGCCGGGTGATTTAAAGTATGTTGTCTGCAATGCTGATGAAGGAGAACCAGGCACTTTTAAAGACAGGGTTATACTTGGAAATGACCCTCACACGGTGATAGAGGGCATAATTATTTCTTCTTATGCAGTGGGGGCATCATGCGCTTATCTTTATCTCAGGGCTGAGTATCCTCATATTAATAATCTTCTTGAAAACGCTGTAAAACAGGCTGAAGAAAATGGCTTTCTGGGGAAAAATATTCTCGGCTCAGGTTTTTCTCTTGACCTTAAAATATTTTCCGGCGCCGGTGCTTACATCTGCGGTGAAGAAACTGCCCTTATGCGCTCCATTGAGGGAAAAAGAGGAGAGCCTTCTGCAAAACCCCCCTATCCGACAGTTAAGGGGCTGTTCGGGAAGCCCACCTTCTTAAGCAATGTAGAGACCCTTTCAAATATTCCCCATATTATATCAAACGGCATTGAATGGTTCACGGGAATCGGCACATCAAAAAGCAAGGGAACAAAAATTTTTTCCATAAGCGGCGATGTAAACAAGCCATGTGTTGCTGAAGTAGTGATGGGAACAAAACTTTCTTACCTGATAAATAATCTGGCTGGCGGGGTGAAGGAAGATACCTCAATAAAAGCTGTACAGGTCGGGGGACCATCGGGAAAATGCATTTCAGGAAAAGATATTGACATCCCCCTTTCTTTTGAAAGCCAGCTTCTTGGAGCAGGCGCAATCATAGTTTATAACTCAAAACGCTGTATTGTGTCGGTGGTTAAATCCTTTCAGGAATTTTTCAGGGAAGAATCCTGTGGAAAATGTGTGCCCTGCCGCGAAGGGGTTCCACAGCTTTTAGAATTTGTGGATAAAATTTCAAGAGGAGAGGGAGCCGGTGATGTTCTTTTCCAGATGAGGCGGATTTCAGAAGTCATGAAGATAACGTCTCTTTGCGGGCTGGGCAAAACCGCCCCGAACTCGATAATTGATACAATAGAGGAATTTAAAGAAGAATATGACGCACACCTTTCAGGACAATGCCCTGCTGGTATATGTTTTAATCGTTGAGGTAAAATGAATCAGGTAAACATAACAATAAACGGAATAAAGCTCACGGTAGATGCGTCTTTCACCATTCTAAAGGCTGCCGAATCTGCAGGCATCTATATTCCTGTTCTTTGCTATTACCCGGAGCTGGAAGCCACAACCCGCTGCAGGGTATGCGTTGTTGAAGTCGAAGGCGCTTTCGACCTTCTGCCTTCCTGCCATACCCAGGTGCGTGAAGGCATGGTGATAAAGACCGATTCACCTAAGGTTATGGAAGCAAGAAAAGTGATTATTGAGCTTCTTCTTGCTAATCACAGCCCTGACTGTCTTTCCTGTGAGAAGAACGGGGAGTGCCAGCTTCAGGATGCGGCTTACCGACTTGGAGTGAAAACATCGCCTTTTACGAGGAAAAAACCTTTTTATCCTGTTATTAATCAGGATCCTGCGATTGTCAGGGACCAAAACAAATGTATAGTTTGTGCAAGATGCGTGGATATCTGCCTTGATTCTCAGGTTCTGGGCATATGGAGCGTTGCCCGCAGGGGAGTCCAGAGCTATATTACCACTTCTTTTGACAAACCCTTACAGGATACGGACTGCGTTTTCTGCGGAAGATGCGTTGATGTCTGCCCGGTGGGGGCTTTAATTGAAAGAGAGAGAGTTGGTAAGGGAAGAAACTGGGAGCTGGAAAAGGTAAAAACTATCTGCCCTTACTGCGGAGTCGGGTGTACTTTTGATATTAACTTAAAAGACGGCAGGGTAATTTATATTTCTTCAAATCCTGATAATAAAGTAAATGACCGCGACCTTTGCGTAAAGGGGAGATTCGGCTATGAATTTATCCAGCACCCGGAAAGACTTAAAACTCCTTTAATAAGGGAAGGGGATGGTTTCCGGGAGGCAAGCTGGGAAGAAGCCTATTCTTTGATATCCTCAAGATTAAATGAAATAAAAAAGACTTATGGAGCAGATTCTATCGGGGGGCTTTCTTCGGCGAAATGCACCAATGAGGAAAATTATCTTTTCCAGAAATTTGTAAGAGCGGTAATTGGAACAAACAATGTTGACCACTGCGCACGGCTCTGCCACGCCGCTTCGGCTGTGGGTCTGGGTGATTCTTTTGGAAGCGGCGCTCCCACGAGTTCCATGTGGGAAATTGATAAAGCAGAGACTATCTTTGTTATAGGCTCAAATACCACTGAAACTCATCCTGTAATCGGCGTTAAGGTAAAGAGAGCGGCAAAGAATGGTGCCAATCTTATTGTTGCGGACAACAGAGAAATCCCTATAGCGCTAAAGGCAAATATGTGGCTGCGACATAAGCCTGGAAGCGATGTTGCCCTTCTTAACGGAATTATGAATGTAATAATAAGGGATAAGCTGCATAATGTGGAATTTATCAGGGAGCGCACGGAAAATTTTGAAGCACTCCTTCCGGTAATTGAAAAGTATGACCCTGCTGCAGTCTCCGGAATAACCGGAATATCTGAAGATCAAATTATTGAAGCTGCAAGAACAATAGGCAGAAGCAAATCTTTGATGATTCTTTACGGCATGGGCGTGACCCAGCATATCAGCGGGGTAAAAACCGTCCATACACTGGCGAACCTTTCCATGCTCACGGGGAATGTAGGAAGACCAGGGGCAGGTTTAATGCCTTTAAGAGGTCAGAACAATGTACAGGGGTCATGTGATATGGGAGCCCTGCCGGATGTATTCCCCGGTTATCAGAAAACTTCTGTGGAAGAAAATGTAAAAAAATTTGAAGAAGCCTGGAAGGTAAAGCTTTCCAGAACCCCCGGTTTAACCCTCACTGAAATGATGATTGCCGCCGGCACTAAGATTAAGGCATTATACATAATGGGAGAAAACCCGGTAATAAGCGACCCCGATTCCAATCATGTGATAGAAGCCTTGAAATCTCTTGATTTTCTGGTTGTCCAGGAAATTTTTCTTTCTGAAACGGCGAAACTTGCTCATGTTGTTCTCCCCGGCTGTTCTTACGCCGAAAAAGAAGGGACTTTTACCAATACGGAAAGAAGGATTCAGCAATTAACAAAAGCCGTTGATTCTCCAGGCGAGGCTAAGCCTGACAGGGATATTATCTGTGAACTTTCAACTTTTGTTGGATACCCGATGCGTTATGATTCATCAGCGGAAGTTATGGAAGAGATAGCCTCTCTTGTTACTGCTTTTGGAGGCATTACTTATGAAAAATTAAAACCTCACGGAATTCAATGGCCCTGTCCGGCAAAGGACCATCCGGGAACGGAGATTTTACACAGGGAGAAATTTTCCCGCGGCAGGGGGCTTTTTATTCCCGAGGAGTTTATTAACGCTGATGAATTGCCCGATGATGAATTTCCGTTTCTTCTTAATACGGGCAGAATTCTTACTCATTATCATACAGGCACATTAACCAGAAGGTCGAAAAGTCTTCATGGAATTGAGCCCGAGGGATTTGTAAGAATATCCGTTCCGGATGCAAAGAAAATTAAGATTAAAAGCGGAGACAGGGTTGCAGTTCATACCCGCAGAGGCACTATCAGGGTGAAAGCAAGAATTACGCCTGAAGTTGCCGAAGGGATAATATTTATACCATTCCACTTCAGCGAAGCGGCGGCAAATGTTCTGACCAATCCCGCTCTTGACCCTGTAAGTAAAACGCCTGAATACAAGGTCTGCGCGGCAAGAATAGAGAAAGTAAATTAGTTCTTCAGAAAACTAGTAAATTGTAGCGGTGCGATTTATGGCACGAAATTAGAAAACAAAGGTAGTGGCAGGCCTTGGTCTGCAAAATAAGCAAAGGTGCGTCCCGGCCGGACAGGGAGGGCTTGCGAAGCTGCGAAAATGTCATTGCGAGTGAAAACGAAGCAATCTCGGTATGATGAGATTGCCACAGCTGCTGAAGCAGTCTCGCAACGGGTTTTGGCTGGAACTTCTTTACGAGCAGGACGGGTACCCGCCCGAAGGGGAGGGTGGTCTAGAAGGTTCCGCAAAACACTGATTTCAAAGATGAAGCCTAGCGAGCAGCTCGGCGATAGCGAAGCGAAAATTTAAGGTTGTTTTGCAAATTGAGACCCAGCAGCAAAACTGCGGGGTATTCCGAAGCAAAATGAGGTAGTGGGAGAGCTTGCTCTCCATAAAAAAGGCAAAGCAAGCTTTGCCACTACCGGCGGCATAAATACCACCTCTGCAAAAATAATATAAGGCAAAAAAGTAAATAATTAGGAGGTACAGTATGAGGAAAAAAATCACGGTCGTCGGCGCGGGCATGGTGGGCGGAACGCTTACCCAGCGGCTGGCTGAAAAAAATTATGCAGATTTGGTGCTGATTGATATTGTCGAGGGCTTGCCCCAGGGAAAAGCTCTGGATATAATGCAGTCAGGTCCAATCTACGGGTATGATACTTATATTAAGGGTACTAACTCTTATGAGGATACGAAGGATTCCGACATAGTAGTCATTACTTCGGGGCTGGCAAGAAAACCAGGAATGAGCAGGGATGACCTTCTTTATCTGAACATGGAGATAATAAGGAAAGTTATTTCGCAGGTGGTGAAATTTTCCCCTGATTGTATTATAATTATGGTGGCGAATCCTCTTGATGCTATGACTCAGCTTGCCTTCCAGGTAAGCGGCTTTCCAAGGGAAAGGATAATGGGTATGGCAGGGGTCCTTGACACTGCAAGGTTCAGAACATTTCTTGCTGAAGAGTTAAAAGTATCGGTGGAGGTTATAACCGCTTATGTTCTTGGAGGACACGGCGATACAATGGTTCCCATGCCCAGATATACCACTGTTGCCGGGGTGCCTGTAACGGAGATTCTTCCGGCTGAGACGGTTGAAAGAATTGTTAAAAGAACCCAGGACGGCGGAGCTGAAATTGTGAAGCTGTTAAAAACAGGGAGTGCATATTATGCGCCTTCGGCGGCGGTTGTAGATATGGTTGATTCAATTGTTCTTGATAAGAAAAAAGTGCTCCCCTGTGCGGTTTATCTTGACGGGGAATTTGGAATAAAGGGGCTTTTTGTGGGAGTACCCGTGAAGCTTGGTGCAAAGGGAATTGAGGAAATTATAGAAATTAAACTTACCGGGGAGGAAAAAGAGAAACTGGAAAGATCTGCTTCTGCTGTTAAAGAGTTGGTGGATATGATGAAGGCAAAGCTGTAAATGAGAGAAATAGATTGTAAGGATATAACCCAGGCAGTTGCTTGTCTTTGCAAGGAAGCAAATTTTAGTCTGCCCGGCGATGTAAAAAAAGCATTAGCGGAGGCTGCAAACGCAGAAGATTCTCCCCTGGGAAGGACAGTTCTTGAGAAGCTGCTTGATAACGCACTTCTGGCAGAGAAAGAACAGCTTCCTATTTGTCAGGACTGCGGCTTGACAGTTGTTTTTATTGAATACGGTCAGGATGTTAGAATTACAGGCGGAAGCTTTAATGAAGCTATACAGGAAGGCGTAAGGAAGGCTTATGTTGACGGGTTCCTGAGAAAATCCATTGTCCGGGACCCTGTTTTTTCAAGAATCAATACAAAAGATAATACCCCTGCGGTAATTCATACGGAAATTGTGGAAGGCTGCCGGTTAAAAATTACGGTGCTTCCAAAGGGCGGAGGCTCTGAGAATATGTCTGCTCTTGCAATGCTTAAACCCTCCCAGGGGGTAGAAGGAGTCAAGGAATTTGTTGTGAGCACGGTGGAAAAGGCAGGTTCCAATCCTTGTCCCCCGGTAATTGTGGGTGTTGGTATCGGCGGAACAGCCGACAAGGCTCTTGCCCTTGCAAAAAAGGCTTTAACCAGGCCCCTTGGAACTCCTAACAAGTCAGCTGAATATGCAGATCTTGAAAAAGAACTTCTCAAACGCATCAATTCTCTCGGAATAGGGCCTGAGGGCTTCGGAGGAAAGACAACGGCTTTGGCAGTGCATATAGAGTATTTTCACTCTCATATAGCCGGTCTGCCTGTAGGCGTATGCATTCAATGTAATTCGGCCAGGTTGAAAGAGGCGATCCTTTAAAATTATGAAAAAAAGATATCGAAAGATTATTTCCTTCATAGTACTACTTTTGTTCCTTTTTCCGGTCTTTTCCTTTGCAGCCGTTAAGCTGGTTAGTTATGAAAATAAAAATTTCAGCTTTAAGATGCTCGCCCCTTCAGCCTGGAAAAAAACAGAACAAAACTATTTTCTTTCGAAGTCAGGGCATTTTGAAAACATTGTTACCTTTAAATGCCCCTCGAGGGGAGCATTTATTTCCCTGACCGCCGACATATCGGAAACGAAAAAACTTGATGATGTTGTATATGCGTTTGAAGCAAGAGCAAGGCTTTTTTCAGACTATAAAAAGATTAAAGATAAAAAGTTTTCCGACAGGTATATTGTTGAATATTCAACAAGGGCAAAAGGCAAAAGTCAGCCTTATTATATTGTTAAAGCCTTTATTTTAAGAGACAGGAAGCCGAATCTTTTCACCCTGGAATTTACTGCAAAGGACGTAAAGGATTATAAATATAACAGGAAAATGCTTACGAAAATTGTCGAAAGCTTTAAAAGCCTGTGAAGGAAGGAAATGAATGGAAATCAGACTTCCTTTAACTGATGATACTATAGATAAGCTTAAAAGCGGCGATCATCTTAGTCTCTGCGGAATTCTTTATGTTGCCAGGGATGCCGCCCATAAAAGGATTATTGAATCTCTGGAAAAAGGAGAAAAACCGCCCTTTGATTTAAAGGGACAAACAATTTATTACATGGGACCTTCTCCGGCAAGAGAGGGAAGGGTAATTGGCTCTGCCGGTCCCACCACCAGCGGAAGAATGGATGTATATGCTGTAAGTTTCATGCAGGAAGGAATAAAAGGCATGATTGGCAAAGGCTCCCGCTCAATGGAAGTAAGGGAGGCAATAAAAAAATACCGGGCAGTGTATATGGCTTCCATAGGCGGAGCGGGCGCTCTTATTTCCCAGTGCATAAAAAAGGCAGATTTGATAGCCTATGAAGATCTGGGGGCAGAAGCGGTTTACCGCCTTGAAGTGGAAAACTTTCCGGTCTGGGTTGTAAATGATATTTACGGCGGAGACCTTTATGAAGAAGGCAGAAAACGCTACAGGAAAATATGAAGGGTGATTATTTATGGATGAAACACATGAAGAGGTAACGCATTCAAGCTCCACGCCGGAAAGCGTTATTCAGGTAATTGAAAAGAGGATAAAGGAGAATCAGGAAAAAATAATAACTGTAAAGGGATGGTGCAAAAACTGCGGAGTATGCGCGGCTGTTTGTCCTTTAAAGATTCTTAAGCTTGACGAGGAAGGCTTTCCCGAGCTGAGCGACCAGGAAAAATGTTCATCCTGCGGCTTATGCGAACTTATGTGCCCCGATTTCGCTATAGCCGTGCCGGGATTTAGAAAGAAGAAGAAAAAGTGAGCAATATATTGATTCAGGGAAATGAAGCATGCGCTGAGGGCGCAGTTGCGGCTGGTCTTTGTTTTTTTGCGGGTTATCCTATTACTCCTTCCACGGAAATTGCAGAGGTTTTATCTGAGAAGCTTCCTGTCCTGGGCAGGACTTTTATTCAAATGGAAGATGAAATTGCCAGCATGGCAGCCATTATCGGCGCTTCCATCGGCGGGTGTAAGGCAATGACCGCCACCAGCGGTCCCGGCTTTTCACTGATGCAGGAAAACATCGGGTTTGCCTGTGCAGCCGAGATTCCATGCGTTGTGGTAAATGTCCAGAGGATGGGACCAAGTACGGGACAGCCCACCAGTCCTGCACAGGGAGATCTGATGCAGGCGCGCTGGGGAACGCACGGGGATCATCCTATAATTGTCCTGTATCCCTCTTCGGTAAAGGAAGCATTTAACCTTACGGTTAAAGCCTTTAATTTTTCAGAAAAATACCGTACGCCGGTGATTCTTCTCATGGATGAAGTTGTGGCTCACATGAGGGAAAAGGTTGATATTCCAGCTCCTGATAAGCTTGAAATTTTTGAAAGAGTAAAACCCACCTGCCAGCCGGAGGAATATTTTCCCTTTGGCGATGCGGAAAACGGGGTCCCTCCGCTGGCGAATTTTGGGGAGGGCTACAGGTTCCATATTACCGGCCTTCTTCATGACAAGATGGGATTTCCAACTTTAAGAGCTGATGAGATTCTTGCATGGTATGAAAGAGTCTTCCGGAAGATTAATTCCAATCTTGAAGATATCCTGCTTTATGAAGATGTGATGATTGAGGATGCCGAATATGCAATAATTGCATGCGGTATATCAGCCCGCTCAGCCAGGGCGGCGGTAAGACAGGCAAGGGCGGCGGGCAAAAAGCTGGGCATGGTAAAACTTCTCACTATTACGCCTTTTCCCGATAAACATATAAATGAGATAGCTTCAAAGGTTAAAAATATTCTTGTTCCCGAGCTTAACTTTGGACAGTTGATTCTGGACGTTCAAAGAGCTGCAAAGGGACAGTGTGAAGTTAACGGCTTAAACAGGGTTGATGGAGAAATAATAACACCCGGACAGATACTTGAGAGGATGGGATTGAAAAATTAAATGGATACCTGCGCTGATGAAAGAGAAATGCCTTCTGTCTATCATTACCTGAGGCAGAATAAAAAATTTCCCACTGTCTGGTGCCCGGGGTGTGGAATAGGCATTGTTTTAAAAGCTATCATAAGAGCCGTTGCCGACCTTGGACTTGATAAGGATAAAGTGGCAATGGTTTCCGGAATAGGCTGTTCAGGAAGAATGGCTGCTTATGTTGATTTTAACACCCTCCATACCACTCACGGAAGGGCGCTTTCTTTTGCCACCGGCTTGAAGCTTGCTAAGCCCGAAATGAAAGTTATTGTTGTAATGGGTGACGGCGATGCAATGGCAATAGGGGGAAATCACTTTATTCATACCGCCGCCAGAAACATGGACATTGCAGCCATTGTTATAAATAACCTTACTTACGGCTTAACCAGGGGGCAGTATTCGCCCACAACACCTTTTGGCAGCGTTGCTGCAACTGCTCCTTACGGCTCCATTGATCAGCCTTTTGATATATGTAAAACCGCTGAAGCAGCGGGAGCAACTTTTGTGGCAAGAAGTGTTGTTACCTATGTTCTTGAAGCTGAAAAGTTTATTGCAAGGGCTATTGATAAGAAAGGGTTCTCAGTGGTGGAGATAATGAGCAACTGCCATACTTATTTCGGCAGGTCAAACCAGAAAGCCACCGCCCTTCAAATGATGAACTGGCTGAAAGACATTACAGTTCCAGCCTCGGCAAAGGCAGAGGAAAAAGCCGGCAAGCTTGAAAGAGGCATTTTTGTTGACAAAGAACTGCCTGATTATCTTGAACATTACAAAGAGGTTGTACGTAAGGCTCAGGAAATGAGGGAAAAAGAAATTCATCATGACCATAGTTAGGAGATTATTATATGTCTCGTTATGAAATAAGAATGGCTGGTGTTGGGGGACAGGGTCTGATTCTTGCCGGGCAGATTCTTGCCGAAGCTGCAGCTATATTTGGCGGGAAGTATGCCGTCCAGACCCAGTCTTATGCGCCGCTGGCGCGGGGCGCCCCGAGCAAATCCGAGATAATAATTGATACGGAAGAAGTTGATTATCCTAAAGTGGAAGTTCCGGATCTCCTTCTGGTTTTATCTCAGGATGCTTATGAAAAGCATATAAAAACCGTGAAAGATGATACAGTTATAATTGTGAATTCTAATGAAGTAAATATACACGGAGAATCAGGGACTGATAGAAAATCCATGATTCATAAGGTTCCCTTAGAAGATTTATCCCGCTCGGCAACCGGCAAAAATTTCGCGGCAAGCATTGCCGCTCTTGGATTTATATCCTGTCTTACGGGCATTGTATCAATTGATTCCCTTAAAATGGCGATAGAGAAGAGGGCGCCCAAAGGGACAGTTGAGATAAATATAAAAGCCCTTGAAGAAGGTTTTAAGGCATGTAGTTAAGAATTTCACAATATGGAATATATTATAAATCATCTAAAATTTTAAGGAGGCGTAATAAAGTAATGGAAAGCGTTTTAAAGGCAGTAGAGGAACTTTACAATCAAGCCAACGTTAATCATCTGCCGGATTGGTATTTGAGGGACAGGGCGGAGGTCTATGGAAATTTTACCAGATTTGGAAATGTTGTTTTCCACACAACGGTGAAAAACAGAAGCGCCGGGGCAACTGTTTATATAGGCGGAGATGATGTTAAACAAAGCAAGCTTAATGACAAGCAAAAAGATATTATAAAGAATCTTGACAAAACTTTAAAAAAAGTTCACGAATACATGAAAAAAGCTCCTTTTATCTGCATAGACAGAACAATGGGTGAAAACAGCGAATTCAATCCCCGCTGTACTCTTTTTGTTTCAATGCAGAGAAAGGAATCCATAAGGCTTGCCTATATGTGCGGCGCCACTTTGTTTCCGTACAAAAAAGAGGCAAAAGGACCTCATTTGAATCTGGTTTACATCCCAGAGTGGCAGGAAAAAGACAGGCAGATTCTTGTTTTTCCTGATGAAGGCGTAACATATGTCCTTGGAAGCGATTATTACGGTGAATCTAAAAAGGGCTTTTTAAGGATGGCAATGTGGAAAGCCAAAAAGCAGGGATGGCTCGGCCTTCATGCCG
>JAMDEM010000160.1 GCA_023486985.1 Bacillota bacterium | reverse complement strand
AGATAGTTGCCGGAGGGGATACCATAAAATCATTCTGATCTTCAAAAGCTGTTTACAGGGCAAATTAAGAGGTCACTTTAAAAGAGGAAGGAGAAAAAAAAATGAATCCCTAAAAAATAGTTGACATTTTCAGAGATACACGACTTCGCGATGAATGGGACCGTTCAGGAACGGGCACTGCAGCAAATTACTGGGGGGGGTGATTATCGGAGAGTTCTTCCAGTTTTAATTCTTCTATGTGTGAAAGGTGGCTTTTTAAGAGGGTCTTGTAATCAAGGAGGAACCTGTTTCTTTCCTGCTTTAAATCCGAAATTTCCTGGTGAATTTTTAAAATCTTTTCCCGCGCCTCACCCAGCATTTTTTCTGAAGCAACTTCCGCTTCCTTAATAACAAGCCCGGCTTCCTTCTTTTTGGTTTCTAGAAGCTGTTCGGCATTCTTCTGCGCCATGACCAGCGTATTTTGAATGCTGTCTTCCAGGTCGCTGTATTTTTCAACCTGTTGTTTTAAAAGCTCTATTTGCTCTTTAAGTTCTTTGTTCTTCTGGAGTGCTTCCTCGAAATCGGAAACAATGTTGTCAAGAAACTCGTCAACCTCCTCCTCGCTGTAACCCCTGAAGGCATGACCGAATTTCTTGTGCTGAATGTCAACAGGCGTGAGTTTTGTTTTTTCGTCCATTATTTATTCCCGAAAAGAGGTTCCTCCCCAAGCTCTATTTCCTTTTTCAGGGGAATGCTTATGTCTATATTGCTCGGCGTGAAAAGAAAAATGTTTTCCGACACCTTTTGTATATGACCGTCCAGTGCGTAACTGATGCCGCTTAAAAAATCCACAATTCTTTTTGCCATATCCTTATCGGTTCTTCTTAAATTTATTATTATGGATTTCTTTACTTTGAGATTGTCAGCCACTTCCTGGGCATCGGCAAAATTCAAAGGCTCCTGAATCATTATCTCCTGCTTTTTGGCTGAAGGCAGGCTGATAATGGTTGCTCTGGGCTTGGGCTGGGTGCGCTGAGCAGAAGATTCTTCCCCCCCGCTTTCTTCTTCCATTTCCTCGTCAATATCCTGCAACGACAAAAATTTCTTGATTTTCTCAAACATACTCATAACCTGCCACCGCCTTTTTATATCTGGAGCCGAAGATTCCCCTGCCGATTCTTACCATAGTGGAGCCTTCTTCTATTGCTGCTTCAAAATCCTCAGTCATTCCCATTGATAAATATTCATTCTTGAAATTAGGGAATCCTTCCTTTTCTGCCTCCCCGGCTATTTTCTTTAAATTCCTGAAATATTTCCTGGAATCCCCAGAATCGGGACTCCAGGGAGGAATAATCATAAAGCCAAGCCATTGAATATTTTTAAAACCCGCGGATGCTTGCAGAATCTTTAAAACTTCACCGGGTTGGGCACCGCTTTTGGTTTCTTCAACCCCTGCATTTACTTCAAGAAGAAGATTTGCTTTTTTTCCGGTAAAACCGGCTCTTTTATCAATTTTTTCAGCTAAAGAAAGAGAATCAACGCTTTGAATAATATCAAATTTATCAAGGACGGCATTGACCTTATTCTTCTGGAGGTGCCCGATAAAATGCCATCTCACAGCTTTTCCGATTTCCGTTATTTTTGGATGAGCCTCCTGGAGGTAATTTTCACCTATATCAGTTATGCCTGCATCTATCGCCTCTTTGATTTTTGATGCATCATAAGACTTGCTGACTGCAACAAGACATATTTCCCCGGGTTTTCTGCCTGAGCGAACGGCGGAGGCGGCAATTCTTTCTTTTATAATTTTTATTCTCCCTGCAATTTCGCTCAAAGTATTCTCCTTGCTTAACTATTAAAAAAGCGGACTTGCTTCGCCGCTTTGCTTCCCGCAATAACATAACGACAGCAATGACCGCTTTTGTTACTAACCGTAACTAAAAATTTACAGCCAGCTCATCAGGGAGTCCTCGGGCAGGGTTGTACCTCCTGTGCTATGCCCTTCAACTCCCAGCCTGAACTCGGTGGGCTGGTCGGAATGATAAAGAGCTTCTTCCTTGGTTATTTTGCCTGCCTCGTAAAGCTTCGTAAGAGATGTAGTAAATGTCTGCATCCCTTCGATTGCTCCCTGAACCATGTACTGGTATATTTCATTGGTTTTGCCTTCCAGAATCAGGCTTGAAATAGTGGGAGTAACCACGAGAGCTTCCACTGCCGGAACCATGCCGGTTTCATCGGCGCGCTGGAGAAGCCTCTGGGAAATTACCCCTCTTAAAGTATTGGCAAGAAGAAGCCTGAACTGCCTCTGGTATTCGCCCGGAAAAACATCTACAATCCGGTCAATCGCCTGAATCGTATTGGGCGTATGCATCGTTGAAAGCACCAGATGGCCTGTTTCGGCCGCTATAACCGCGGTCATTATAGTTTCAGCATCTCTCATTTCTCCAATGAAAATCACATTGGGATCCTGTCTCAAAGCCTGTCTCAAGCCGTCGGTATAAGAAGAAACGTCATTGCCCAATTCACGCTGAGTGACAATGCCCAACTTGTCTTCATGAAGAAATTCTATCGGATCTTCGATAGTTATTATGTGTGCTTTTCTATGGTTATTTATATAATCTATTATAGAAGCCAGAGTTGTGGTTTTGCCCGAACTCGCAGGACCGGTTACCAGAATAAGCCCGTGATTCTGCTGGGCAAACTTCTTGACTACCTGCGGCAGACCAAGCTCTTCTATGGTAGGCATCTTCAGCCTTAAAAGCCTGAACGCTGCACTTACCGTTCCCTTCTGAAGGAAAGCATTAATTCTGAATCTTCCCGCACCGGAAGAATAAGCAAGATCAACTTCCTTCTTTTCAAAAAGTTTTCTTCTCAGCTGTTTGGTAAGGGCGGACAAGATAAGGCGCTTGCAGTCTCTTTCTGTAAGAGACTGATTGCCAATTGGGATAAGTTCCCCTTCAAGACGCACGGTGGGAGGAGCGCCGACCTTAAGATGCAGGTCAGAAGCCTGATGCTTGACCATTACCTGCAAAAGGTCGTTGAGATCATAGCCCAGCTCACTTGTTTCCGGAATTGCATCAATATCTTCGGCAAGAGCTTCGTCAACAGGCGCAATAAGCTTCTGCACCTTCTCTTCCACCTCGTCAACAAGGCGGAGAGTCAGGTTAATCCTGTCATGATTCATTTCCGACTGCAAAACTGCTTCATGAATTTTGATGGTAAGTTTTTCAAAGTTCTCTGACGTTTCATTGATTCTTCTGTTTATTTCATCAACTTTGTCGTGAGCTTCCCCTGTTTTGGCTATTGCGCCGCTGGCGCTGTTCAAAACCTCTTCGACTTTGCTGAAAACCTGAGCCGCCTCATTGGCAACTGTTTCAATCTTGCGCTCGGCTTCCTCAATTAAAAGGGCGGTGCGCCGGTCAGCGCTTTCCTGTATCTGATAAAGGTTGCTTACTTCCTTTTCCAGCACCATAATCTTGTTGCCGATATTTTTGGACTCCCTTAATAAGGGTTCAAGCTTCTCGGTGATTGTCTTTGACTGACTGGAAATTTTTTCCAGATTTCCTTCGTACTTCTTTAGAACATCATGAATACGCGAAGAAAGGTCATCTTTGAGATTTTTTTCAAGATTGGCGGAGAATGATTCCACCTTTTTTATTTCAGCGGAAACTTTTCCGCCGATTTCATCTTTAAGCTTTTCAAGTTTGTCGAGACGGTCGCCGACTTTTTCTTCTTCTTTTTTAAAGGCAAATAATTCTTTGGAAAGTTTTTCAACTTTTGATGCAGATTCCTGATTCTGGGAAAGGAGTGAACTTATCTGGTTTACGGCAAGCTCAGACTTTCCGGCAAGCATGCTGAGGTCGCTTTCAATTTTCTCAAGCCGCTCAGGTGAAACTTTCACGACCTTTTCCTCCGTCTCTTTCGGGAGACGGGCTTTTTCTTTCACCGGGGCAGTTACCTTTGCCGCCGCTTTTTCCGGCGGGGATACCGGAGCTTCCGGCTCTTCTTTTATCTCCTCTGCCTGGGAACGCACCTCCGGCACTACATCAATAACTGCCGTCGCGCCTTTCTTTTTTTCGGTTTTTAAGCTGCCTCTCTTCTTAGCCAATGAAATCCACTCCCTTTAAATATTTACCAAAGCAGGATTTTCTGCAGGTTCGAAAGTCCATATTATACACGAAATGCCTTATTTCCTGCTATTTCATCCCAATAACAGGGGACCAACTTCACTCTCCACTGCTTCAATAAATTTTTTGCCTTTCAAAAGATGAAATGATTTTTCAATATCAGGGTGAAAAGACCTATCGTTATCAAGCGGTGCAACTGCTTCTCTTATTACCTTATAAGCTGCAAGGGTTCCTTTGCCCGGTGTCAGGGGCTTAAGGAACTCAAGAGCCTGAGCGGCGCAAATTGCCTCAATAGCAAAAACCGTGTAAGCTGATTTTAAAATTGCACCTGCTTTTATTGCCGCAGTCTGCCCCATGCTAACATGGTCTTCCTGTCCGGCCGAAGTGGGAATAGAATCTGATGAGGCAGGATGGCTCAAAACCTTGTTCTCCGAAGCAAGAGCCGCCGCTGTATATTGCAAAATCATCATGCCTGAATTAATGCCGCCGTTTTTTGTCAGAAACAAAGGAAGCTCCGGCAAATTTGCACTTAAGAGCCGGTCAATTCTTCTTTCCGCCATATTGGTAAGATGAGTAAGAGAAATGCCTAGATAATCCATTGAAAGGGCAACAGGAGAACCGTGAAAATTACCGCCTGAAATTATCTTTTTTTCTCCGGTAAAAACAAGAGGGTTATCGGTGGCTGAATTTATTTCAATCTGCAAAACTCCTGATACATAATTTACACTGTCCTTCACTGCTCCATGCACCTGGGGGATACAGCGCAGCGAGTAGGGATCCTGAACCATCGGGCAGTCTTTATGGGATTCTATTATTTTGCTCTCCTGCAAAATCCGGCGCATGTTATATGAAGTGGCAACCTGCCCGGGATGAGGTCTTGCGCTATGTATGAGAGGATCCATGGCGGCATCGGTTCCTTTAAGCGCCTCAAGACTCATGGCAGATACAATATCAGCGGTTTTCAAGAGATTCCACGAATCAAAAACTGCCAGTGCGCCCAGCGCCGACATTGCCTGGGTGCCGTTTATAAGCGATATGCCTTCCTTGGCTTTCAACTCAAGAGGTTTTCTGCCTGCCAGAGACAGGGCTTCCAATGCTTTCATTCTCTTTCCCATGTAATGAACAAAACCTTCACCGATAAGACAGAGCGCAAGATGGGCAAGAGGCGCAAGATCACCGCTTGCTCCTACCGAGCCTCTTGAAGGGATAAACGGATAAATATCGTGATTAAGAAAAAAAAGAAGTGTTTCGATAACTTCCGCTCTTACTCCGGAAAATCCACCGGCAAGGGTATTTGCCCTGAGAAGCATCATTGCCCTTGCTTCTTCCTTGTTGAAAGCTTCTCCGGTGCCGCTTGAATGACTGAGGATAAGATTTTTTTGCAGTATATCAGAATCCCCGGGAGAAATTTTTACATTTGCAAATTTGCCGAAGCCGGTATTTATTCCGTAAATAACTTTTTCTTCCCCGATGGTTTTCTCAACAAATTCCCTGCATTCTTTCACTTTGTCCCGGGCAGAAGGCGAAAGAACTGCAGCTCTGCCATATCGTGCAACTGAAACCACATCTTCAATTTTGAGGCTTCCGCCGTCAATATATAAAGTTTTTTCTGTCATAGACTCCTCACATTCCGTTACCACCCTCACCCTGCCCTCTCCCTTGAGGGAGAGGGAGGATTTATGGGTCATTGGTTCGGGGCGAAGCCCCGAACCAATGACCCGCTTAACTATTCAAATGAAATTAGTTAATTCCAAGTATCGGCAAACGTTTGTCTACCCTTAAAAGCCCCGAGCCATAGGTGGTTATCCATATATAATCTTTGTCTTCCACATATTTTGAATATTTTAAATCCGCCTCAAATTTAAATCCCTTAAGAATATCTTTAATGGAAGCCGGTAAAGGCTTGCCTGCATTCTTTTTGCCTGAACTTATCTTCCCTGCCGCTTCCCATTTTCCTTTCTTAAAATTGAAGACATAGAAAAGCCGGTATCTTGAATTATAATCAAAACACCGGGCAAACAGCCTGCCCTTACCGGCGAAAAATATCTCTTCGACTCTTAAATTTGCCCCGCCCGATTTCCCCGGCAATTGATAATGAAGCCACTTCTCTCCATTTAAGAGAAACCTGTCTATTTTCCCTTCTTCCCCTCCAATCCAGAGTCCCTTTGAATCAGAAGCAATAGAAAGCAAATAATCTGAAGAAGGGGTATCGCTGAATTTCCATACATCCCAATTACCGTTTATATAATGTGCCGTTCCGTTTTTATAAGGAATCCAGAAATCGTTATCATCATAGATTCTTGAAATATAGCCAAGACACTTTAAGAAATCTTTATCCGGATCCCTGCCCTTTGGATTTACATAAAATTTTAAAACCCCGTTTGACAGGTAGCCGAAACCCCTGTCAGTCCATAAATTAAGATTGCCGCCGCGGCTGAAGATAAAACATTGGCTGGTAAAAAATCCGGAAGGAAGAGTATAAAAAGTTTTCTTCTTCTTTGCGGCATTATACTTTAAAAGTCCGCTGAAGACATATTCCCCCTCACCCGCACCCTCTCCCCGCCGGGGAGAGGGGTGAATCGAGTTCCCTTTCCCAGAGGGCAGGATGCGCCTGTACCCTGCAACCCAGATTCCTTCCTCCGCGCCTGCCAGTGAGGAAACGCTGTCAAATGTGAAAATTTTCCTGCTCAAACTTTTATTCCATTTGCGGGTTTTCCTGTCAAACCAGTATATTAAATCGGCGGGGAACTTTTTCTGTGCAATCACCCAGATATACCTGTCACCGCCGTATATCCGCTGAATTTTTTCACGGGGATAATTTTTTTCATCCGGCAAAGTTTCAACCTTGCGCTCAAACACATCTATTATGTTAAGCCCCCGGTCAGTTCCGGCATAAAGAGAATCACCATCCTGAAAAAGAGCCGTTATCCGGCTGGAAAGAAGACCGCCTTTCTTGCTTAAACGGTGGAGTGAATTGTCATGCTTCTCAATCCAGGTTAAGCCTCCCCAATTTGATGCACCCATCTCACCCGGTGCTGTACCAAACCAGATGGTTTCCCCTATTTCTGCAATATCAGTTACATTGTTTGCGCTTAATCCGTCCAGAGTAGTGAGGACATCCCAGCTTCCTGCCCTGCCAGAATATTTTACAATGCCGCCTTTTGTTCCAAGAAGCACCGATTCATCTGTTTTCACTGCTGTATTTACTGTGGAAAGGGAGGTGTAGACCTTCAGCCCGGTTCTGCCGGAAAAGAAGATTTGAGGGGATTTTGTTTTTATAACCACCGGATTTTTATTTATTTCTCTGCCGGTGATGAGTTTAATTTTAAATTGAGATTGCTTCGGGACTTCCTCCCTTGCAATGACCGCCCCCTCACCCTTCCCTTCTCCCCGGCGGGGAGAGGAGTTAACCGTGTCGGCAGGAAAACAAAAAAGAAGGTATAAAAAAATGGCTATGATAATTGAAATAATATTTCTCTTTGTCATTGCAATGACCAAATCACAGTTTCTTTAAAATCTGCTTTCTTTCTTCAAGGTATCCCATGCTTTCATAAAAATATACAGCGCTTTGATTTTCTGAAGTTACAGAAAGCCCAACATATTCCATGCCCGTTTCAGCCGCAAATTTTTCTGCTTCCAGCAAAAGCATTTTTCCGGCGCCTTTGCCTCTATGCTCTTCCACAACGGCAAGATCGTATATCCATGCTTGTTTCTCCCCTGTAGAAGTATCAATCGCGCCGCTCATAATAAAGCAGTGTCCTGCAAATTCTCCATCTCCGGTTTCTGCTATAAAGGCTCCAAAGTTCGGAAAACTTATGAGATTTTCAAGATTTTCAAGGTCTTTTTTCCTGAATTCTTTACATTCTTCAATGGACTTTTCTCTTAAAGAACTTATACTGAATTTAACCGTTTCTACAGCCAGTTGTTTTATTTTTGGGATATCTTCTTTTACTGTCCTGCGGACAAGAAAGAGGCTTTGGGCTTTTAGAATTTCAGGCTCCCGGGAAAAGACTTTTAACATCTTTTTTCTTTCTTCCACATAACCAAGATTTTTGCTGACTTCAAGGGCGGGAATATTGGATGAGTCAATTTCTCCACATATATATTTCATTCCGGAATTCTTTGCAAATTCATCGGCTTTTGACAAAAGCGCAGAACCAAGACCTCTTCTGCGGAAATTTTTATCAATGGCACGATCGAATGCCCATCCCTGAAGTTCGCCTGTTGTTGATTCAATGTAATTTACCATTGCAATGCAATAGCCGGCAAGATGTTTTTCTTCATCATCTGCGATAAAAACTTTTATGTCCGGGAGTTCAAGAATTTTATAGAGGATTAAAAGATCTTTTTTTCTGTTTTCCATAAGGGAAGATGGGGAAATCTTACGGAAAGATGAAATGCTTTCTGAAACGGTTTTAAGAGAAAGCTCTATAACAGCAGGAATATCTTCAGCGTTTGCTTCTCTTATTCTTATTGTGGATTCAGCCATAAGAACATTTTTCTAGGAAGCTTATAATTTATCCTTTTGAGGCAGATTGCTATACCCTTGCCCTCTCCTTGAGGAATGAGATTTTCATGGCTCTGTCCTGTCACAGCTATGGCAAAAACACAAGCTAATGGCAGGTGGAACAGTTTCTGGTGTAGCATGACGAGCACCCGCCGGAAGCGGATGAAGAAGCAGCCTGAGAAAATTCACTGCCGCTGGATTTGCTTGAAAATCCAAAGGTGGAGAGACATCTTTTAACGTTTGATTTTCCGCAGGAAGGGCATGGCACATCAGTTTCCTTTGTGCTTGATGAGCACAAAATTTCAAATTTATTCCTGCATTCCTTGCATGAAAATTCGTATATAGGCATTCGATAAAACTACCTCCTGCCTAATATTAGCATATTAAGAGGAAGTTTACCAGGTTATAAACGCAATCTATCCCGGAGGCAAATCGCTCCGGATATGCATCCATCGCAATGCCTCTCAACCTGTTTCTCCGCGCCTGGAAGATGACTATTGGATTTTTTAATGCTTTTCGGGTAAAATATATATATTAAAAGTATTAAAGAAACTTTTCGCTTTTCATTATTGCTGACTATATTATTAAATTTATTATCCTTACTATCAAGTTCCATGGATGTCCAATTTGCGTTCCAAATTTTTAAAAGACAGGAAAAGCAACATTTTCAGCACAATAATAAGCAATGAATCAGGGGATTTGTAAATGCGGATACTTCCCAGACTGACCGGCACATTCTTAGGAAGAGAAAAGGAACTGGGACGTCTCAGGGAGTTTTTTCCCCGCCATCATCTCTTTGTTCTAAAAGGAATTGGCGGCATTGGAAAAACAACCCTTGCTCTTGCATTTCTTGAAGAGTTAAAAAAACAAAAACTCGGAAAAAAGATTTTCTGGATTGAATGCCTGGAAGGATGGAGGCTGGAAGACTTCTTCCTGGAGGCTGATTCCTGGCTTCGCAAGGCTGAGGAACAAAGCTTCTCCTCGTGGCTTAAGAAATCCCAAAAAAATCTCAAGGAAAAAATTCTTTTCCTGATAAACATTTTGAGCAAAAAAAAGTTCATACTTTTTATAGATGACTTCCACTTAATTCATGACGAGAATATAAATATCTTTTTAAATCTTCTTTACACTTATCTTGATTCCCGGGTAATTTTCATCTCCAGGGAAGATATACCGGTTCCTTATTTAGAAAAATTAGATGTTTTTGAGGAGAAACTTGAAGGTTTGCCGGTTGAAGTTGCTGCAAACCTTCTTAAGAATTTGATTGACCTTCATAAGCTTACTCCCATGCCGGATAATAAAAGTCTGGCAAAAGTTGCAGAAAAGGTGGGAGGCCACCCGCTTCTTTTAAAATTGGTTGCAAGCCTCATTCTATCAAAATCTCTTGTTATAGAAAAGATTGCCGCAGATGAAGCCTCCAGGGAAATTCAGAGGTATCTCTTCTCCAACATCCTGAAAAAAGTTTCTCCTGAGGAGCGGGATTTTTTGAATATCCTTGCATTAAGCACAATACCCATTGCAGAAGATGCTGTCAAAACAATGCTTAAAATCAAGAATACCGGAGAAATCATTGCCAGCATGGAAAGAAAATTCCTGGTGGATAAGGATGCTTCCGGCAGTGTGTTCCTGCACTCTCTTATCGCTCAATACCTGGAAAAAGATATGGACGGAGATTTAAAAAGAAACCTTAACCGGAAGCTCGGGGCATACTTTGAAAAAACCGGCTTGCAGCAGGAAGCTTTCTCCCATTATCTGGAGGGAAAAGAGCTGGGGAAAGCTTCCCGTATCCTCAGCGATTCAGCCGCAAAGATGTGTTCCCGGGGACAATATGAACTTTTAATTGAAGACTCAAACAGACTTGAAAAAGCAGCGAAGAATATAGATCCAAAGGTTTTAATCATGAAAGCTAATGCCCTTTCCATACTTGGAAGGTGGGAGGAAAGTCTCGCCATACTGCAAAAAGTGGAAACACTAACCTCAGATAAGTCTCTCGTGGCAGAGTCTGCTGCCTCCTCGGCGGGGGTTTATCTTAACATCGGGAATGTGGGAAAAGCCCTTTCATTGTATGAGAAAAGTCTTAAGCTGGCAAAGGCGGCTTCCAACTCAGGCATAGCCAAAAAGTGCCTTATCTACATGGCGTTGATATGCGGCGTGAGAGGCGAGATAGACCGCGGACGAAAACTCCTGCAAAAAAGCATGGTTCTCTCATCAGGGGACGAGAACAAGGAAGAACAGGCTTTTGTCCTGAGGGTCAAGGGCGCCATACACAATACAGTGGAAGAATATGATGAAGCACTGAAAATTGGCAAGGAGTCTCTAAAACTTGCCTCCGATATGGCTTCT